>JBLHHD010000362.1:0-4116 GCA_047614605.1 Alteromonadaceae bacterium | reverse complement strand
GTGTTGGCGAGACTTTTTGTTAATTTTTTGCCATAATAAAGCGCTTAAATTTCACATTAACCAAAGAAAGCTTAATCGACAGCACCAATAATTAATGCGCTATTAATGCACTTAGGCTAATTTGGACTACTGTTAATGGGTGAATGTGAGCAGGGTCTAATTTGGACTCATGCTAATAGGTGAATGTGAGCCGATTTTTTTGTCGCCTGATTAAAATCAAGACTTTTCATTATCCATCTTGATTTTAATCAGGCGAATTATTTTACTACACAAAAGGGGAGTCTTATGTCTGATCAAATGACCGTAACACGCGAATTATTTAATGAAGTGATGGTACCAAACTATGCGCCATCGAGTGTTATCCCTGTTAAAGGTGAAGGATCTCATGTGTGGGATCAACAAGGCAAAGAGTATATTGATTTTGCCGGTGGTATTGCAGTTAACTGTTTGGGTCATTGCCATCCGGCTATGGTCAATGCAATCAGAACCCAAAGTGAAAAAATTTGGCATTTAAGTAATGTCATGACTAATGAGCCCGCTTTACGTTTAGCTAAAAAACTGACTGATGCCACCTTCGCTGATCACGTTTATTTTGCCAACTCAGGTGGCGAAGCTAACGAAGCCGCATTAAAATTGGCACGTCGCTGGGCATTAAATGAGTTTGGTGAAGAGAAAACCCAAATCATCGCGTTTAGAAAAGGCTTTCATGGTCGTACTTTCTTTACTGTTTCTGTTGGCGGACAACCCGCTTATTCTGATGGGTTCGGACCAAAACCAGGCGGCATCGATCACGGCGACTTTAATGATTTGGCTAGCTTAAAAGCCTTAATATCTGATAAAACCTGTGCCGTTATGGTTGAACCTATGCAAGGCGAAGGTGGGTTGTTGACCCCGGACGACGGTTTCTTGCAAGGCGTGCGTGAGTTGTGTAATGAACATAATGCTTTATTGATTTTTGATGAAGTACAAACCGGTGTAGGCCGTTTGGGCAGCTTGTATGCTTATATTGAATATGGTGTCACGCCGGATATTCTTACCTCAGCTAAAGGACTTGGTGGCGGTTTCCCTATCGGCGCTATGCTGACTACCGCAGCAATTTCGAAGCATTTGGTACCTGGTACTCATGGTAGTACTTATGGCGGCAACCCAATGGCCTGTGCAGTATCAGAATCAGTTATTGATATCGTTAACACGCCAGCCGTACTTGAAGGCGTTAAAGTTAAAGAAAAACAATTCCTCGATGGACTGGCTGCGATCAATGCTAAATACAATGTATTTGAAGCTTATCGGGGACGAGGTTTGTTGTTGGGCGGTTTGTTAAACGAAACTTACAAAGGTCGTGCTAAAGAATTCCTTAACGCGGCAATGGACAATGGCTTGATGTCATTGATTGCCGGTGCTGATGTTGTTCGTTTTGCCCCGTCACTTATTATCCCTGAAGCGGATATTAAAGAAGGTTTGGCTCGTTTTGAAAAAGCGGTTGCGCAAGTCGTTAACGGTTAAGCCAGATTGACCCTCTTGATTACTTTGTTTAGTTGGGTGAGCGGCATCAGTATTTGTGCCGCTCAGCACTCGCTAACATCCCATCGTGGTGACTTATTTTATCCAATTACCCTAATTAACCTGGAGTAAGCGACTATGCTTATCGTTCGCCCAATCCGAGAAGATGACTATTCGGATCTTTTTCAAATTGCTGAAGAATCTGGACATGGATTCACCTCACTGCCTGTTAATGATGAATTACTGCGCAATAAAATTGCCCGCTCACAAGCATCGGTCAAAAAAGTCATCGACAAACCTGGCGACGAAGGTTACCTGTTTGTTCTAGAAGACACTCAAACTGGTAACGTACTTGGTACCAGCGGTATCGAAGCCGCTGTAGGTATCGAAGATGCTTTTTACCATTATCACCAGGGCAAAGTGGTGCATAATTCTCAGGCGCTGAATGTTTACAACACCGTTGATATTTTGACCTTGTGTAATGATTACACCGGTTGCACCGAAATATGTACGCTGTTTTTACGTGAAGCTTACCGTCAGGGTAATAATGGCCGTTTGTTATCTAAATTTAGATTCTTGTTTTTGGCTGAGCACAAAGAGCGTTTTGCCGAAACCGTATTGGCTGAGATGCGTGGTGTTTCAGATGAGAATGGCGATTCGCCTTTTTGGAAGTGGCTCGAAGAGCATTTTTTCTCCATGGATTTCCCCACTGCCGATTACCTGACGGGTATCGGTCAAAAAGTGTTTATTGCCGAACTTATGCCTAAATACCCGATTTATGTCAACTTGCTGAGCAAAGAAGCGCAGGCGGTCATTGGTAAGGTACATGAAAAAACGCGTCCAGCTATCCAGTTGCTTAAATCAGAAGGGTTTGTTAACCGGGGTTATATTGATATTTTTGATGGTGGTCCGACAGTAGAAGCCAATATCGAACACATTAAAACTGTACGCACCAGCAAGAAACTTAAAGTTGTCTTTGGTACGGCACCAGAAGCGACCAGTGATTATTTGATTTGCAACAGCAAACTCCTCGACTTTAGGGCAGCTTTGTTACCATTATGTATTCACCATGACAGTGATTCGGTGGTATTAACTGAGCAAGCTGCCGGGCACCTGCTGGTTAATGAAGGTGACATGGTACGCGTTTCAGACATTAAATCTTAAGGGTTGCCAAACCCACGATACATTTGCAAAAGGGCAGCACACTAAGGAAGGCGCTGCACAATCAAGAGGTATGAAAATGACAAAGCAAGTTCAGTTTATCAATGGTCAGTGGTTAGTCGGTGAAGGAAAACAGTTCAGTTCGTTTAACCCCGCCAAAAATGAACAATTGTGGCAGGGCGAAGCGGCAAGTGCCAGCCAAGTCGATGCCGCCGTTAACAGCTCCCGCGAAGCTTTTTATCAATGGGCCGACTTTAGTTTTGCCCAACGTCTGGCCGTGGTTGAAAAGTTTGCCGTATTACTTGGCGAAAACAAAGAAGATATTGCCATTGCCATCGCTCAGGAAACGGGCCGGTTATTGTGGGAAACCCGCACAGAAATTGGTGCCATGATGGGCAAGGTCGGCATATCTGTTCGTGCCTTTGAAGAGCGTACCGGCACAGTAGAAAATCCAATGGCCGGTGCCAAAGCTTATATTCGTCACAAACCTCATGGTGTTGTGGCTGTGTTTGGCCCTTATAATTTTCCGGCTCACTTACCTAACAGTCATATTGTACCAGCGTTATTAGCGGGTAATACCGTGGTATTCAAACCTAGTGAACTGACCCCGTTAGTTGCTCAAAAGGTAATGACGTTATGGGAGAAAGCGGGTTTACCTGCTGGCGTCATCAACATGGTTCAGGGTGAAGTGGATACGGGTAAAGCGTTGGCGGGCCATAAAGGTATCGACGGATTATTCTTTACCGGCAGCTCTGCCACGGGTCACTTTTTACATCAGCAGTTTGCTGGACAGCCGGGTAAAATTTTAGCGCTGGAAATGGGCGGCAATAACCCGCTTATCGTTAAAGACGCGGCAGACATTGAGGCTGTTGTGCATGACATTGTGCAATCTGCTTTTGTTACTACTGGTCAACGCTGTACGTGTGCCAGACGTTTGTTTTTAGAAAATGATGCCACTGGCGATGCCATTTTGGCTCGTCTGGTTGAAGTCACCAAACAAATTAAAATCGGTTATTACGATGATGAAGACCAGCCATTTTTAGGCTCTTTAGTCAGCGAAAAAGCGGCCCTTGGTTTGGTTGCTGCCCAGCAGCAATTATTTGACTTAGGCGGGCGTTCACTGGTTGCTATGAAGCACACAGCGGGCACTGGTTTTGTCACTCCAGGGATCATTGAGGTTACGGGTGTTGAAGGTATCCCTGATGAAGAGCACTTTGGACCAATGCTTAAAGTGTATCGTTATGATGACTTTGACAGCGCCATTGCTCAGGCCAATGATACCGAGTTTGGCTTATCTGCCGGATTGCTTAGTGACAGTGAGGCCGATTGGAATCACTTTTTGCGTCGTATTCGAGCCGGGATCGTTAATCGTAATCGTCCGACTACCGGGGCTAACAGTGCGGCACCATTCGGAGGTGTTGGTGCTAGTGGTAACCACCGTGCAGGGGCTTATTA
>JBLHHD010000361.1:0-4117 GCA_047614605.1 Alteromonadaceae bacterium | reverse complement strand
TAACGGGCTTCAAGTGAACCCCCTTCTGAGGCATCTTTTAAGGCAAAGTTGATAACCCCGGCTATTGCATCAGAACCATATTGTGCGGCTGCGCCATCACGTAGCACTTCAACTTGTTTAATTGCACTGGCAGGAATAACTGAGATATCTGGTCCCTGAGCACCATCTGACAAGCCACCCCCTAAAAAGGTGATCACCGCAGAGCGATGGCGACGTTTACCGTTAACCAAAACCAAGGTACTGTCTGAGGACAAACCACGCAAGTTAGCCGGACGTACCAGTGTTGCAGCATCATTGATTGGTTGATCATTCACATTAAAGGAAGGGACTACGTTTTGCAGTAATGACGTCATATCTGTGACGCCTTGTCTGGCGAATTCTTCACCGGAGATCACATCTACCGGCACTGCTGAGTCACTCACTGAACGTGGTGCTGAGCGAGAACCGACCACCACGATTTTTTCAATTTTTTCTTTTTTCTTAGCGTCCTCATGAGCACCACCATGGTCAGCATAGGCAGGCATAGAGCCGATAGCAAGACCGATAGATAAAGCTAATGAATTAATTTTAAAGGATTTGTTCATAATATTCCCACTATAATTCTAATTTTGTTTCTATTGTTTTAATGTTTTTTAAAATTCGCCCCACAAAGCATTACCATTGTCCTGCATACACCAGCTTAGGTATGATTGACTATGTATCCCCTGATAAAGATTCAATCATTCCCCCCGTATCCTCGGGTGCTAGCTGAGCATATGTTACTTGCATGGCTAATACAAATTTTTCGCAAAGATCCCCTCATTTAGCCTGATTAACGCCAATGATCCCTTTCTTTGCCCGCTTTTGCTCTTATCGTTAAGACAAACCTTGTTTGTGGCAATCTTCTACAGTAAATTAGCTGCAAATAAATTCATTGATCAAATCGGTTTACATCACTCATGAAAAAATGGATCCTTTGTGCTGCCGCATTACTTTTAGCCAATACCTCAGCCAACCTTTGCTACGCGGTTACCTTAACAAAAGCAGAGTCTACGCTGGTAAAACACATTGATAGTGATAAAGCCCAGTCACTCGCTCTACTCGAACAAACCGTCAACATCAACAGTGGTACCATGAACTTTGCTGGGGTTAAACTGGTCGGTGACGTCTTTGCCAAAGAACTGCAAACCATCGGATTAACCACCCAATGGATTGATGGTAAACCCTTTGACCGGGCCGGGCATTTGTTTGCCAGCTATAATAGCCCAGATAAAAACGCCCCCAAAATCTTGATGATTGGTCACCTTGATACGGTATTTTCTAAAGACAGCCCAGTGCAAAAATACCTTAAGGTCGATAAACAATGGGTCAAAGGCCCGGGGATTATTGATATGAAAGGCGGTGACGTGATCATCGTCTATGTGCTTAAAGCGCTAAAGGACGCCGGGTTGCTCAACAAGTTCAGCATTCAGGTGGTGATGATGGGTGATGAAGAAAAACGAGGTCGACCGATTAAGCTGGCGGCCAAAGTATGAATTGATTCAGCCAAATGGGCCGACATTGCGCTGGGTTATGAAAATGGCGATGGCGATCCTAAGACAGCTGTAGTGTCTCGCAGAGGTTATACTGGCTGGACGCTTGAAGTGAGTGGCAAACCCGCTCACTCATCACAAATATTCAGAGAAGATATCGGTTATGGCGCTATCTACGAAACCGCCCGTATTCTCAACAGTTTCAGAACCGAACTATCGAGTCAGCCTAACCTGACGTTTAACCCCGGTTTAATTGTCGGTGGCACCGAAGCCCAAATCGACACCAAGTCAGCCCGGGGCAGCGCCTATGGTAAAGGCAACGTAATTGCAAAAACGACCTTGGTCAGCGGCGATTTACGTACACTGTCACCACAACAACTTGATAATGCTGAACAAGCGATGAGTAAAATCGTCGGCCAGCATCTACCTCATACCACGGCCAAAATCACTTTTGAACGCAGCTATCCGCCAATGGCCCCTTCAAAGGGCAATTATAGATTACTGGAAATGTATAGCGGAGCCAGCCTCGATTTGGGTTTTGGTCCGGTCAAAGCGGTTGATCCCCGCCGTGCCGGTGCTGCAGATATTTCGTTCACCGCCCAATATGTTGATATGGCCATCGATGGTTTAGGCCTTATGGGCCACTCTGGACACACCGACGATGAAACCGCCGATATCACCACGTTGACCCAGCAAACCAAACGTTCAGCGATATTAATGATGCGTTTGTTAGAACAGCATAAATAAGGGTTATCATTGCAAACCATACTCCCCGAAAACCTACACACCATAACCAGCCGGTTTATTACCAGTATTCACCAAATACCGGCCCTTGATTGGCAAGGGTTATTTGGTGATGACTATCCTTTTACCCTTCATGCGTTTTTAGCCGCATTGGAGGATAGTCAATGTACCAGTGAAAAAACCGGTTGGCAGGTGCAACATTTGCTGATTGAGCATAACAACCGAGTCATTGCGGCCATGCCCTGTTATATCAAAACCCATTCTTATGGCGAATACATCTTTGACTGGTCGTGGGCCGATGCCTACCATCAACACGGCATTGCCTACTATCCCAAGATTCTCTGTGCCATTCCGTATACCCCCGCAACCGGGTCCCGTTTGGGTATTGATCCCCAATGGCTTGAGCACACCACACGAATCATCCAAGCGATTAATGACGCTTTGCAGCAATTAGCCAAAACCATTGGCGCGACCAACTGGCAGTGTCTGTTTCCAGATCAATCGTTTAGCGATCAGCTCAGCCAAAACAACTGGTTACAACGGGTTGATGTACAGTTTCACTGGTTTAACCGAGATTATCAGCACTTTACAGATTTTCTTGACACCTTTAGCTCACGCAAACGCAAAAATGTGACTAAAGAGCGCCGCCAGATAGGTGATTCACCCGTTACCTTGGCTATTATCGAAGGGGCTGATATTTCGACTCAACTGTGGCAACGCTTTTATTTGTTCTATCAGATGACCTATCAGAAACGCTCACGTAATCTGGGTTATCTTAATCTTGAGTTTTTTCAACGCCTGAGCCAAAGTATGCCCCAATCGGTGATGATGGTAGTGGCCACCGCTAACGAAAGCGAAGACGAAATAGTCGCCGCAGCCTTGTATTTTAAATCAACTGACACTTTATATGGCCGTTATTGGGGCTGCGCTCAAGAGCAGCAGTTCTTACATTTTGAATGCTGCTATTATCAGGGCATTGAATACTGCATCAGCCACGGACTAAAGCGTTTTGATGCCGGGGCTCAGGGTGAGCATAAAATCCAGCGTGGATTTGAGCCTGTCACCACTTATGCCAATTACCATATTTTGCATCCTCAGTTTGGCCCGGCCATTGCTGAGTTTCTGATCAACGAAAAGCAACATATAAAAGGTTATATCAATGCAGCCAAGCAAAAACTGCCGTTTAAAAAAAATCAGTAGACGCTCTTAACCCACTAACAAACAACTCAAAAGGAAAGTAAAAAATGTTTATCACCAATACCGAAGAAGTGCCAGGAAAAACCATTACCCACTGTTACGGCATCGTCTCAGGGAGTACTGTGCGGGCCAAACATGCCGGACGTGACATTATGGCGGGTCTTAAAAACCTCGTCGGTGGCGAGCTAAAAGGGTATACCGAACTCTTAAGCGAAGCCCGCGATCAGGCCATGTCACGAATGCAAGAGCAAGCCCAGCAAATTGGTGCCAACGCCATTGTTAACGTGCGCTTTTCGACGTCATCCGTAGCCGCAGGTGCCTCAGAGATTTACATTTACGGCACAGCTGTAACTCTTGAAGAAACAGCGGAGTAGCGCATATGTTTCAGTTCGGATTATTTATAGCGCTGTTGGCACTGGGTTATTTCGCCGGTCAAATGGCTGAAAGAAAACACTACCAATCAATTCAGGCACGCGAAAAAACCTTAATCGGCCTGCCCGCCATCAACAGCAAACGACCAATGGGTGAACTGCCGACAATCACCGACGTCCGTCTGGTGCAAGGTAATGTGGTCATTTCGGTGGATTATTTCAAACGTATTCAGGCGACGTTGCGCAGCATTTTTGGCGGCAATGTCATGGCTTATGAAACCCTGGTTGACCGGG
>JBLHHD010000360.1:0-4133 GCA_047614605.1 Alteromonadaceae bacterium | reverse complement strand
AAAACGGATTCGGTTAATATGCGTGATCTTGGTGCGCTGGTCTCAGCCAAAAAAGGCCAGCCAGTGTTGCGTAAAATCCCTGTGGTTAAAGGGGTTCGTGGTTGCACCGTAATGGGTGAAGTCATGGAAACATCCGATGGTACCGATGCACCGTTAACTGCCGGGGCAGGCACCGAGGTAGACAGTAAAAATCCGTTGCAGCTGTTGGCAACAATTAGTGGTTTGCCCAGACGAATTGAAAATGGCATGGCTGTTGAGGATGTCTTTGAAGTGCCGAAGGTTGATGTATCAACGGGTAATATTATTTATAAAGGCAGTGTGGTCGTTAATGGTGACGTTGGCGAGGGAATGATAATTCAGGCCCATGGTGATGTTAACATTACAGGTTATGTTGATTCTGCGACGGTTGAAGCTAAGGGCGATATTGTGATCGGCAAAGCGGCAATTGGTCGGCAAATTGATGCAGGTGTCATTGGAGGTTCTAACTTCAGTACAATCATTAAAGCCTCGGGTAATATTTTTATTCGTCATGCCCAATATATTGAGATCAATTGTGTCGGCGTGGTAACGGTTGAAAAGCAATTATTACACAGCCAGGTAACGGCTAAAAGCCTGTTGGTTGGTAGTGAAGAAAACCCTAATGGTAAAATCATCGGTGGTGAGGTTACGCTCTCTGATACGCTAAAAGTGGGCTCATTAGGCGCACCAGCAGGGAGTCACAGCCGGATCTCGCTAAATCTGCTATATGATAAGGTAGTTGCCAAGCGTGATGAATTACGCGGCGCTATTGATGAACAAAAAAATATATTAGGTGATATTAAAGCCGCAGTAGAACATATTAAAGAGTTGTCCAACTCCGAGGAACGAAAAGCGTTACTCAGTGAAGCTGTTGGTAATTTTGAGAAACATAAGAAAATCTATAGACACCTGAGTGGCAAAGCCAAGGCACTCGAAAACAAACAAAAAGAATTATTCGTCGAGAGTCGAATCGAAGCTAAAGAGCGTATTTATTCGGGTATTGATGTTGCTATCGGTTCAGAAAAAGCTCGTATCAAACGTGAACATGGCCCCTCGAAGGTCTCATTACAAGATGGCAAATTACGGATCGATCCGCTATAACAGCGCGGTTCTTAATTTTATCTGCCAAGTGGCACTTATATTGCTTAAATGAACCACAATCTCTGAAAATTGTCGGTGGGACAGTAAAATGAAGAAGTTAGTACATTTGTCAATAACGAGTGTTTTATTATTTACGTTGGCCGCTTGCGGTGGCGGCTCCGAAAGCTCGGGGGCTGATACCGGTGGCGGTAACACCAGTAATACAACGCCTAGCGTCAATGCAGGGCTAGACCAATCGGTTAACGAGTTACTGGGGGCTGAGGTCAGTGCTATTGGCTTCCCAGATGGTGGGACCTATGCCTGGACGCAAACCGCGGGACCTGTGTTGGCGGAGTTTCCGGCGACAGGCAATAAGGTCACAATAACGGCACCAGCGGCAAAAACTGAGCAAACGGTTAAGCTGATGGTGGAATATACCACTATCTCAGGTGATATTGTCACCGATACCATGAGCGTTAACATCGCTCCTATCAATCATAATCCGGTGGCTATTGCTACCCTCAAAACCCCAGGCTCAGATCCGGTAGCACCAGATGCTACAGTGATACTCGATGCCAGTACATCCTTTGATCAGGACGCCGATGGGGTGATCAGCAGCTATTCATGGGAGCAAGATCCGGGTTCGCCTGTGGTGTCCCAGCTTAATGGCAGTTCTTCTGTCGAATTTCACTTTGTTGCTCCTGGGGTAACTACCACTACTGAATTTCCATTTACCCTGACTGTAACCGATGATGAGAATGGCACCTCAGATTAGGAGATTTCGGTGACGGTTGATCCCGGTATGACTGTTGTTTCTGTTGACGGTGGTGCGGATCAGGTGATTAATGAAAATCAGACAGTCTCTATGACCGCCATTGGCGATCCGATTGATGGCACCTATACTTGGAGTCAATTATCTGGCGATGCGTTAGATGGCTTTCCTGCAACGGGATCTAACGTCCAGTTTGTGGCTTTACCGACTAAAACAGTGAAGAATTACGAATTTAGGGTGCAATATCAATCACCCGCAGGGTTTGTTGCTTTTGATCAAGTGCAGATTATTGTTAATCCAGTTAATCTCAAGCCAGTTGCCGTTGTCAGAGTTTTGACACCGGCACTATTACCTGCTCAGGCCGATGAATTGGTTACTTTGGACGGTAGTGCATCCACCGATAGCGATGGTTCAATCGTCGAGTATCATTGGTCGCAAATTAGTGGTTCAACCAACATAGAACCAGAAACTTCCAGTGATCCAGCAGTGTTTAAGTTTAAGGCCCCGGTGCAAAGTAACCCAGAAAGTTATGTTTACCGACTGAGCGTTGTCGATGATGAACAAGGCGAGGGCAGCTTTGATATGGAAATTGAAGTGACCGGAACCTCCGACTTGATTGTTGCCGATGCGGGTGCCAATCAGCTGGTTGATGAATTTAGCACCGTAACCCTTGATGGTCAGGGCAGTTTTTCGAGTGTTTCAGTAGTGGCTTGTAGCTGGCGTTTATTGTCAGGTCCAACCGTATCCTTCACCAACCCGGACAGCTGCGTAAGTACGTTTGTTGCGCCTAATGTAGATGTTGATACCGACCTCGGTTTTGAACTTAAAGTCACCAATGCTGATGGCGACCAGGCAACCGATGTTATCACCGTGACAGTACAACCGATTGCTTTGGGTAATATCACCGATAGCGGACAAACGGCTTGTTATAACCAAAGCCTGGCTATTCCTTGTAATGATAGTAATTACCCCCGTCAGGATGGTGATAATGGTCGTGACTCGGTGGCTCAATTTCTTGATAAAGTGGGTACTGGTGAGGCGGGTTTTGATTACACCAAATTAGGGGATAACGGTGATGAAATTGCCGATGATTCAACGGATTATGCGTGTATCAGAGATAACTTTACTGGGCTAATTTGGGAAATAAAAACCGAATCTACCGATAACGTGCCTAACACGTCACTGCGGGATAATAAAAATACCTACAGTTGGATGTATCCTGATGGCTCCACTGGCGGCGAAAACGGTGTTGCTGCTGATCCGTTAACGATTTGTCCAAGTGTTGCCGACTGTGGTTTGGAAACTTATGTCGTCGAAGTCAATACCAACGTATTTTGTGGTGGCTCTAACTGGCGGGTACCAACGGTGACCGAACTACAGTCGATTGTCAATTACAGTAAAGGCGCAACTACTGGTGCCGTCGATACGGCAATATTCCAGGACTTGCCAAGTGCGGCTTTGTTGGGACATCAATTTTTTTGGACCAGTGAAACTAGTGCAGATGGGGGCGGCAAACAATCGAGTTGGGTGATTAATTTTGCCGATGGCAATGACAATACTTTGCCGAAAACACAAAATGCTTATGTCCGTTTGGTCCGTAAACCGTAATTGGGAGAATTCATAATGAAAATGTCAAATCAACTTTTTGTATTAGCAGGCTGTTTATTCTCCAGCCTGTCGTTTGCCCAAACCTGTTATGACACGTTAACAGAAACTACGGCAACCACTAACTTTACCATTGTCGCCAATGGGTTGACTCAGGATAATAGCACGGGACTCATGTGGACCCGTTGCTCGTTTGGTCAGCGTTGGGATGCAGCCAACTCGACTTGTACCGGGGCTCCAGCGAGCATTACCTGGCAGGATGCCTTGCAGCAGTCCGAGAGTATTGCTGAGGGAGGCCATAGTGATTGGCGGTTGCCTAATATTAAGGAGCTGGCAACACTGGTCGAAAAAAGGTGTGTTGATCCGGCGATTAATTTGACGGTATTTCCGGCTACCTCAGCTGAAAACTACTGGACTGGCACCACGGTAAATGATGAAAATACCTGGGCGTGGGGAATGGCGTTTTACAATGGTCGTAATAACGCCAAAGAAAAGCTGCTTGACCTGCATGTGCGGTTTGTTCGGTTTGCGAAATAGACAGATACCAAACCCACTAGAGCACCAAATGATTTGATTAAGGAACAAAATAAATAAACCCAAAATCAAAAGCATTTTCACCACAGAGGCACAGAGAACACAGAGGAAAAAAGACGATATA
>JBLHHD010000359.1:0-4141 GCA_047614605.1 Alteromonadaceae bacterium | reverse complement strand
ATTTTAAAACATTTAATGCCAACGATTATATCCATTACAAGCTAGTCAAAAATAATTCCCCGACGATTGAACAAATTATCACGGCCCCTGATGCTCACTTCATTCGCCATAGCGATGCCCCACAATCACCAAAACTCGACGACTTAACTTATTGGTATAGACTGGATTTTAACAATAACACCGATGCCGACTATCCATTGATTTTGCAAGTTGATAACCCGATGATTGACAAGCTCGACTTATTTGTAGTGGTTGATTCCAAAGTTATCCATACTGAGCGACTAGGTGATGCTTATCAATCAGACAACCCTTTAAAAAACAGTCTGCCTCACTTTAATATCCGCTTTACTTCCAATACCACCAGCCAAATCTATTTACGGACAAAATCTGAAGGGTCCACCATGATCCCCATTATTTTGCATCAGCAAAAAGGCTTTCAAACCCAAATTTACCAAACATTTCTGACTTGGGGGGCTTTTGTCGGGATTATTTTAATGATGACGGCCTATAATGCTTTGTTGTATATGAGCATTCGTAACAAAATATACCTGTTTTATATTGGTTATATCATTTCGATGCTGGTGCAGTTGGGTATTCTTTATGGTTATGGCTTTCATCTGCTGCCATTTGAGGTCCAGAGCCTGCTTAATAGTAAGATCGTGGTGATTAATTACATTATTTCGATTTTTGCAATCCTCTTTGCCCTGTATTTTCTCCACCACAATATCAACAACTCGCCCATTTACAGGTTCAGCCTTAATTTTTGTATTTTGTTGGCCCTACTGGGAGTTGTGTCATTTTTCCTTCCAGAATACGTTGCAGCAAAAGTTTATTACCCGTTTCAACTGTTGATCTACATTCTGATTGGCTGGATCACCATTCCTAAATTATTTGCTGGTAATAACTGGAGTAAATACTATTTTATTTCCTGGTTACCCTTATTTGCTGGTACTACGACGGCCCAACTAATATCGCTTGGTATCGTTCAATACAGCTACTTTAGCCATAATGCGTTGTTATTTAGTGTGGTGATAGAGATTGCCTTTATTTCGTTTGCATTAGCCAAACGCTTCAAAGCCAATGAAGATGAGAAAATTTATAATGTCACCCATGACAGTGTTACCGGCTTACCTAATCAAATATTATTGACCGAATGCATCAGTGGGCAAATGGAACAACAACCGTTCACCCTAATCTTATTCAAAGCCGAGCGTTTCAACGAAATAAAACCAGCACTGGGATTAATCGCGGCAAATAACTTGGTTACTGCAATTGTTGATAACGTCAGTGATTACTTCAGTGCTATGGATAATTTATTTGTCTTTGAAAAAAATGAACACAGCGAAATGCGCTTAAGCCGAATTGCCGATGATATCTTTGCTTTAGTGTTACAAGGTGAACACCTTCAGGACGAATTGAGCTATATCATACTGACTATCCAGGAAGCGGTTTCTACACCAATTAACGTCGGCGGTTACAGTGTTTCAACCACCTGTTCAGTGGGGTCGGTGTCTTATCCACAATTTGGATCCAGTGCAGAGCTTATCATTCAAAAAGCCTTACAGGCTCTGGACATGGCAAAAAAAGAAGATTCGAAATTCGCCTTTTATTCTAACGACCATAAGGCCGGTACTCAAGAACAGTTGAAGCTGGTCGCTGAGTTACAAAAAGCCATTGATAACGACACTCTGGAAATTTACCATCAACCACAAATCGACCTCGTCAGCCAAAGGGTCTGTGGCAACGAAGCCCTGTTACGCTGGAACCATAAAACCCTTGGTTTTATCTCTCCAGAAATTTTTGTGACTTTGGCCGAAGACACCGGCATGATAAATCAACTTACCGAGTGGGTGATCATCCGCTCACTGGAGCAACACGCCCAACTAATTGAGGCCGGTTTCTTGCAAAATATATCCATTAACCTGTCGGCCAAAGACTTGACACAACCGGGGCTAATAGCCCATATAATGACAACTATTGCCGATTTGTCATTGGACCCCACCTCGATTATATTTGAATTAACCGAATCAGCCACTTCAGATGATCCGGTTCACGCTTTAACTACCATTAATCAGTTACATGAGCTGAACTTAAAAGTCGCTATTGATGACTTTGGTACTGGTTACTCATCCCTGTAATACCTCAGTAAACTGCCCTTTCATGAGCTAAAGGTCGATAAAAGCTTTGTCCTGGATATTATGGATAGTGAGCGAAATCAGGCTATTACTAAAACCACCATCGAAATGGCAAAAAACCTCAATATTTTTGTCGTCGCTGAAGGTATAGAAACCGTTGAAATTGAAAATATCCTCAAGTCGTATAAATGTGAAATTGGTCAGGGATATTTATATTCCAAACCCCTGCCGATTGACGCCTACCTTACATGGCTCAATTCTGACAGCATATATGTGCAAACTAATAACGGTCAAACCAATACTAATAACGAGCAAAGCAAAGCCCCTGTCAACGCGCTAAACAGTTAATCCTATCGCGATCAGCAGACCATCCATCAACCCGAATTGAAATTAAATCGCCCCTCTCAACCCGGGTTCGGTTAAATAATTGGCGTAATGAGTTATTTTCAAGCAATCAAAACCGATTACGCCAGTAATGCATTAACAGCCATTGCATTTTAAATAAAAGCCGTTATTATACGCGTCATCGGTCGGTATGTGGCGCAGCCTGGTAGCGCACTGTCATGGGGTGTCAGGGGTCGGAGGTTCGAATCCTCTCATACCGACCATTAAAGTGCTTTTATAACAATCAGTTATTGCTACTTTACCCCATTTTAAAAATAGCTCTGCAAGTATCAATCTGTAACGCGCCCGTAGCTCAGTTGGTTAGAGCGCCGCCTTGACATGGCGGAGGTCGGTGATTCGAGTTCACTCGGGCGCACCATTCTTTTAGTTTTATCGTCCCAGCAATATCATCGATTACCTTTAGATAATAGTCCTTATACCAATTACAATAGCCTTGCATCCCTGCGCGATAACATAAAATCATTGTGGATCAAAAAAGCCAGCAATTTGCTGGCTTTTTTGATCCTAACCACATATCACCTGGGTTAATGACTTTCCATATAATCCAAAGTGGCCTGTAACAAAGTTTGCACACCGACTTTTAACGATGACTCCTCGACATAGAAAAGCGGCGAGTGATTGCTCGGGGCACTTTTGGCATCAATGCCTTTTGGTGTAGTACCCAAGAAATAAAAGAATCCTGGGACCATGTTAGAAAAGAATGCAAAATCCTCAGCACCAGTGACCAAATCCATTTCGACCATATTTTTCTTACCAACAACTTTCTCAAATGAAGCCAAAGTCGCTTTAACCAAATCAGGATCATTAACCGTTACCGGGTAACCCAAGTCAATTTTCACTTCAGCCTCAGCACCAGCACTTTTTGCTATATAGGTGGCAGTGTGTTTAAGCTTTTGATGAATTTGATCGCGAATACCCATATCAAAATTTCTGATGGTGCCAATCAGCTTAACGCTATCGGGAATGATATTGTTTCTGATCCCTCCCTCGACCACACCGAACGAGATAATCGATGGTGCTTTGGTGACGTTAACTTGGCGGCTGGCTATCGTTTGTACTGCCATAATCGTTTGTGCAGCAACAACAATCGGGTCGACACCACCCCACGGACGTGAACCATGGGTTTGTCTGCCTTTGATAACGATCTCAAACTGATCAGCACTGGCCATTGCAGGGCCACTGCGATAACCTACCTGACCGGCATTTAATGAAGACCATGAATGCAAACCAAAAGCGACATCCGGTTTATAAGTATCAAAGAGGCCTTCTTTTAACATCAGTTCGGCACCGCCCTCTTCGTCTCCGGGAGCCCCTTCTTCTGCCGGTTGAAAGATAAATAACACATTGCCTTTAAGTTCGCTTTGCAAGCTCACCAGCGACTTGGCGACACCCAATAACATCGCCATATGAGTATCATGCCCACAAGCGTGCATCACTCCTACCTCTTTACCTCTAAAACTCGATGTTGCCGTCGAAGCAAAATCTAGCTTAACCTGTTCTGTCACAGGCAGTGCATCCATATCAGCCCTCAATGCGACAGTCGGACCGGGTTTGCCACCTTTAAGAAACCCGGTAACACCGGTATGGGCAACACCTGTTTT
>JBLHHD010000358.1:0-4168 GCA_047614605.1 Alteromonadaceae bacterium | reverse complement strand
CCACATAACCTGCCAAGTGTTGAGCTTGAGGGAATAAAAAAACCATTCACTTTATCCCGTGATGCCAAAGGCATTGTAAAAATAAACGCCGCTACCGATGAAGACGCATTTTTTGCCTTAGGTTATGCCCATGCTCAAGATAGGTTATGGCAACTTGAAATACAAAAGCGGACCAGCCAAGGACGTTTAAGTGAAGTTTTTGGTAAAGAGAGTGTCAGTATTGATATCTGGTTTCGCACTTTAGGTTTATACCACAGTGCTAAAAAGGCTTGGTCTGCATTAACTCCACAAGCCCAATCTTCACTCACTTCCTATGCCGCTGGTATTAACGCTTGGTTAGATAACACTACTGTACTTCCCCCGGAATTTACCTTGCTTGGCATCGAACCTGAGCATTGGCACGTTAATGATTCACTCGCCTATATCAAACTGTTTGCACTGAATTTAAGTGGTAATTTCCGCCAAGAGATCTCCCGAATGCTAGCCACAAAAATGCTTAACAGCCAGCAGCTAGCTACTGTGTTTGATACTTATCCGGCAGATGCACCAACCACTGTCTCCGGATTAACTCCATCAGTAACTGAGACGTCGACTTTGGACGAGCCACAGCTTTCACAACAACAAGTCAGTCAGTTTGCTGATTTACTGGCTTTACAACAATCAATTCAAAGCAAATTAAAAATTGGCGGTCGTTTTGTCGGTAGTAACGGTTGGGTGGTCGCACCTAAGCACAGTAAAAACGCTCAGGCGCTACTGGCTAATGATCCACATTTAGGATTGCAAATACCTTCACTTTGGTATGCCGCCAGTTTACAGGGGCAGCATTTAAATGTTTCAGGTATGTCGCTGGTGGGTTTGCCGCTAGTCGTCTTTGGTCGCAATCAGCATATCAGCTGGGGCGGTACCGCCATGATGACGGACAATCAAGATTTGTATTTTGAACGGGTGAATGAAAATGATACTTCACTGTATCTGGCTGATGGTCAATGGGTACCGTTTGAAGAACGAGTTGAAACGCTCGGCGTACGGGCTGACTTTCCGGCCTTTTTACGCCAAAAATTACAACCTATCGAAATCAAAATTCGCAGTACCCGACATGGACCAGTGATAAGCGATATCTTTGATGTTTTCGATCATCCAGTCGCATTGCAGTGGACGGCATTAATAGATAAAGACACCACCTATGAATCATTTTTTAAGCTTAACTATGCCACCAATTGGGCAGATTTTAAACACGCAGTGAGTCATCAAGTCGCGCCAAGCCTCAATATGCTCTATGCCGACAAACAAGGCAATATCGGTTATGTTGGCGCAGGTCAAATTCCGCTGCGCAACAAAGGCAATGGCGAATTACCCGTATCGGGCTGGAATGAAGAAAACCGGTGGCGTGGCGTGGTACCTCCTGCTCAGTGGCCACAGGTCTATAATCCGCCTCAAGGTTATATTGTCAGTGCCAACAACAAGGTGGTTGGCGACGACTACCCTTACTTTATTTCCCAAGACTGGGCACCCGGTGCCAGAGCGAGTCGCATCACCGAGTTGTTGCAAAACAAGATTGATTCGGCTGCCAATCAATCTGGTCCGTTACTCACCATCGCTGATATGGGCGAAATCCAGGCCGATACATTAAGCTTGCCCGCTAAAAAATTGCTGCCACAACTAACAGCGGTTATCGCCCAAGACAGTCGCCAGCAAGAAGCCCTTGATTTATTGCAAGCGTGGGATGGCGATATGCAACGCCACAGTCAAGCAGCCAGTCTGTATCTCGTGTGGTCACGTTTTTTAAGTAAAGCGTTATTTGATGATGAATTAAAGGTTCAATGGGGTAAAACGGCTCAAGCAGGATTTCTGGATGGGCTTACCTCAAGCGTCAGTGTTGATAATGTAGTGAAGGTTTTGTTGAAACAAAATGGTGAGCATGACTGGTGTGATAATACGTCCACTGCACCGGTTGAAAGTTGTGCGGCCATTTTACTTCAGTCACTGGATCAGTCCATTGACCGCTTAAGCAAATTAAGCGGTAGTGATCCCCAGGACTGGGAGTGGGGCGACATTCATCACACCGCTTATGATCACCGACCTTTTAGTAGCATTAAGTTGCTCGACCAGATATTCGCTCGAAAGATTGGTAATGGCGGCGGTAACAATACCGTTAATGTCAGTGGTGCAGCTTACGATCCTGCTGATGGTTACCGACAAACCTTTGGTGCAGCTTTCCGCCAAATCATCAGTATGGGTGAACAACAAACCACTCATCTACTGATGAACTCTACCGGTCAGTCAGGCAATGTATTAAGTAAACACTATGATGACATGGTAGTGCCATTTAGGGATGTCAGCTTTATTAACATCGATGCAGACCCACAACAATCCACTTCATTTATCCCGGCCACTAACGGACAGGAGAGCAAACCATGAATTTATTTGCTTCATTTATCGAAAAAGCGCCGAACAAAGTGTTTATATCGATCACTTTAGGTGCATTAGCCGGGATCAGTTATGCCATGCTTATTCCGCTGATCCTCAGCGCATTAGAGAGCCCTGAGGGTTTGTTTCAACCCGTCGAAAGTCGTGGTGAGCTATTTTTGTCTTTTGAAATTGCCAATTATCCCTTTGCTTTGATGTTTGCCAGTGTGTGCTTGTTTATTTTAGTCGCCCGAACTTGTTCGCAAGTGATTTTGACTCGGGTAGCGATGGATGTGACCACTGCGTTACGGATCAAGATGTATCACCAAATCAGCAACGCGCCCATTATTGCTTTAGAAAACGTGGGGGGAGCAAAACTAATAGCCTCATTAACCACCGACGTACCAAGAATGGTGATGGGGGCTAGGTTGTTGCCTGTCTTGCTGATTAATGGGGTAACGTTGTTGGGGATGTTAACCTATTTATTGTATTTAAATTCAGCGGTATTTTGGTTTGTACTCCAGTGTATCTTTTTTGGCATGGTGACCTACAAACTACCAATGGTGCTGGCTGAGCGTTATATGCGACAAGCTAGGGAGCATGTAGATGGCTTACATGGCGCAATTCAAGGCTTAATTAATGGCTCAAAAGAGCTCAAACTAAACCGTAAAAAGCGCGATGTCTATTTTGAGCAGGAGTTGATTAACTATGAGCATCAGGTTTTAAACGCCGACAAAACCGGCCAGACCATTTATCGTTTAGCAGTCAATTATGGTGACTTGATCAGCTTTTTCGTCATCGGTGCGGTGGCTTTTGTGTTTGTTAACTACCACACGGTTACCGGCTCAGAGCTGATTGGGGTGATCATGGTATTGCTGTATATCTCTGGTCCTATAGCCATTTTGCTTAGCTTTATGCCCCAGGTAGCCATTTCGCAAATTTCGATGAATAAAGTCCAGCGGCTGTTTGCACAGTTGCCTAAAGAAGACGACCAAAACACCGGAGCGAGTTTGGACGATTGGCAAAGCATAACGTTCAAAGACGTGACCTATCAATATGGTGATGCTTCGGCGTTTAAAGTCGGACCGCTTAATTTTAGCATTAACCGGGGTGAGTTGACCTTTATCATCGGTGGTAATGGTTCGGGTAAATCAACCATCAGTAAATTGATCACCCATCACTATCTACCTGATAGTGGCGAGGTTTATTTTGACCAACAATTAATCGATAGCGCCACGCTGTCTGGTGCTCGCCAATGTATTGGTGCGATTTATTCAGACTATCACTTGTTCAGTCGGATTTTAGAAAATGATGATGACGGTCAACTCCATGGCAAAATTGATAAATACCTAAAGGAGCTTGGCCTTGAGCACAAAGTGACCTATACCGATGGCAAGTTCTCCAGCCTTAATTTATCGGATGGACAAAAACGCCGCTTAGCGTTATTGGTCGCTTATATCGAAGATAAAGAGTTGTACTTATTTGATGAATGGGCAGCGGATCAAGACCCGGTATTTAAAGATATTTTCTATAACAGTATTCTGCCTGAGCTTAAAGCTCAGGGTAAAGCGGTGGTGGTGATCTCTCATGATGATCGCTACTTTGAGTTGGCTGATCAGCTAATTGTAATGAACGAAGGGCAAGTGGTACAAAATATAGGCAGTCAGCATAAAGATTTGCTAGATTTATATGTAACCAAAAAGAAGCCAGTTGATAAGGCGCAGGACCCAACACAAGCAACACAGTAGTGGTATAACAATGT
>JBLHHD010000357.1:0-4171 GCA_047614605.1 Alteromonadaceae bacterium | reverse complement strand
CACCGCCTGAAAGTTATCAGGGGTAATATCGACAATATTACTTTGTTGCATAGATAAAGCCTTAGTTTAAGGTAATGCGAGTAAATTAGTTTAAGGTAATGCGAGCAAATTTGCGTTTACCCACCTGGTAGACCGCTTCACTACCTTTGCTAATCATCATTCTGTTGTCCGTTATTTTTTCTTCACCATTGATTTTTACTGCCCCTTGTTTGATCATTTGCATGGCGTTGGAGGTGCTGGTAGCCAAACCGCTGTCTTTAAGCAAGTTGGCAATGCGCATACCGTCATCATCAGTGGCCGTTAAGGTGACATGTGGCATTTCATCGGGCATTTCCTTTTTGACAAAACGTTGGGTAAAGTCCTGATGAGCTGCCTCTGCGGCAGCTTCATCATGAAATCGGGCAATAATTTCTTTGGCCAGCAATATTTTACTGTCACGCGGGTTAGCCCCTTTTTCAACCGCTTGTTTAAGCTCATTAAGATCGGTGATCGCTCTGAAGCTCAACAAATCAAAATAACGCCACATTAGCGCATCGGGGATCGACATGATTTTACCAAACATATCATTTGGTGCATCAGTAATACCGATATAGTTATTTAATGACTTGGACATCTTTTGCACGCCGTCCAACCCTTCAAGTAAAGGCGTCATCAAAACGGTTTGCGGTCGCTGACCTTCTTCTTTTTGCAATTCGCGGCCCATCAACAAATTAAAACGCTGATCGGTACCACCGAGTTCAACATCGGCTTCAAGGGCAACCGAATCCCAACCTTGAACCAGCGGGTATAAAAATTCATGAATGGCAATTGGCTGATTCGCCCCATAGCGTTTTTTAAAGTCATCTCGCTCTAGCATTCGGGCAACCGTTTGACGTGCGGCCAGTTTGATCATGCCAGCGGCACCAAGTTTGTCCATCCAGGTTGAGTTAAAAGCAACGGTGGTTTTCTTTGGATCAAGAATTTTAAATACTTGCTGTTTATACGTCTCGGCGTTAGCTTGGATTTGCTCGCGGGTCAGTGGTTTACGGGTCGCATTTTTACCAGTCGGATCACCGATTAGTCCAGTAAAATCACCAATCAGGAAGATAACCTCGTGGCCCAACTCCTGAAATGTCCGTAATTTATTGATAAGTACCGTGTGGCCCAAATGTAAATCAGGTGCTGTTGGATCAAAACCGGCCTTTATTCTCAGTGGTCTGCCCAGCTTTAATTTCTCTACCAGCTCTTTTTCGAGCAAAATTTCTTCAGCGCCACGCTTAATCTCAGCCAGGGCATTATCCAAGTCAGTCATTTGTTATTTTATCTCACAGTTTATCGGTTAATTGAGTGGTCAACAGGTTGTCCAAAGCTTGATTCTACTTGAATCTCAAGCCTATTGAAACACAAGAAAAAGCTGGTCAAAGCGAATGTTTTTGTTTATTCTCAATCGCCTGTTAATTCAAATTTGGCGTTTTGCACTCACACGTCAGTATCAAATGCTCCTGTTTAAGCGATAATTTGAACTATTACGGTTTACTGTAGTAGTGACAAGCAGCTAACCAGCAGTGGATCATCATAAACAGGTAGTAGATAGTATGCATCAGCTGGTCAACCAGTTACCCAAGAAACATAAATTTGTCATCTGTGGCATTTTGGCGATGTTTGCCATTTTAATGCTCATTCCCGCTGAAAAGGCCAATGCGTCCAAAGATACCAGCCTCGATGCCAATCTGCTCGAAATAGGCAAACTTTATCCGCTGACACTCGACTTGCCCGCAAATCATGAGCAAGACATCAAATCTGAACAACTCAAATGGCGCGAGCTAAGTGTAAAAAAAGGCGATAACCTCGCCAAGATTTTTAAGCGAGCGGGCTTCTCAGCCAATACGTTGTTTAAAATTACGTCGCTGGGCAAATCGACCAACGTACTGACCAAAATCCATCCCGGTGAGCGAGTTTCGTTTGGCTCTAACTCCTTAGGTCAACTACAACAACTTCATTATTCTCCCAATCAAGTATCCACTCTGGTCGTATCATTAAACGATAAGGGTTCATACCAAGCTCGCACTGACACCAAACAAGTCGAAATTCGCACCAAGTTTGCCGGTGCGGTGATCAATTCCAACTTTTGGAATGCCGGGATAGAGTCGGGATTGGTTGATGCGCAAATCATGAACCTGGCTAACATTTTTGGCTGGGATATCGATTTTGCTTTGGATATTCGCGACGGCGATCAATTTAGTGTGGTCTTTGAAAACAAGTATATTGACGGCGAATACGTCGGTAAAGGCAATATCATTGCTGCCGAGTTTATTAATCAAGGCGACACCTTCCAGGCAGTGCGTTTTAAAGACGGCGAATATTATAATCCTAAAGGACGCAGTATGCGAAAAGCGTTTTTACGTGCGCCGGTGAACTTTAAATACGTTTCTTCAAGCTTTAAAAAACGCCGCTTCCATCCGACTCAAAAACGTTGGAAAGCCCATCGTGGTGTTGATTATGCCGCCCGTACAGGGACTCCGGTGGTTGCTGCCGGTAACGGTAAAGTGCTCAGAGCGGCTTACAACAAATACAATGGTAATTATGTCTTTATCCAACATGGTAACGGCATTGTCACTAAATACCTGCACTTTTCAAAACGGGCAGTTAAAAAAGGGGCCAGAGTAAAGCAGGGTCAAGTAATCGGTTATGTCGGCTCGACCGGATTGTCATCAGGTCCTCATTTGCATTTCGAATTTATCGTCAATGGCGTTCACCGCAACCCACGTACGGTGAAAATGCCTAAAGCTAAACCGATTGCGAAAAAACAAAGAAAACAGTTTTTAGCCCTTGCTAAAACATCAATGGCAACGCTTAACAGCGCCAAACGGGTGTTACTAGCTTATAGCGGCGCTGGTAATAGCAGTACCAGTCGATGAGTGAGTTATTTATCGGTTTAATGTCTGGCACCAGTGTCGACGGTATTGACGCGGTATTGGTTGATTTTACCAATGGCCCCCCCAAGTTACTGCACAGTTACAGTCACACTATTGATCCGGCATTAACCAGCGCTATCAACCAACTTTGTGATGCCCGGTGTCAGGGCAACGAAATTAATCTAATGGGCAATGTTGACCGGAAAATTGGTGAATACTTTGCCAGTGCGGTGAATATTTTGTGTCTCCAAGCCGGGATTAATAATAAACAAGTCAAAGCCATTGGCAGCCACGGACAAACTATTCGCCATTACCCTGACGGACAACACGGCTTTAGCCTGCAAATTGGCGACCCTAACACTATCGCCGTCCAAACCGGCATTGATGTTATTGCTGATTTTAGAAAAAAAGATATTGCCCTGGGGGGTCAAGGAGCGCCATTGGTGCCCGCCTTTCATCAGTCAGTATTTTCAGATAAAAGCACCAACCGTTTGATTGTCAATCTTGGCGGCATTGCCAATGTGACCTTTTTGCCTCAATCAGCCAACGCCAGCATTGTCGGTTTTGATACCGGTCCGGGTAATACCTTGCTGGACCGCTGGTGTCAAACCCATCAACAACAAGCTTACGATGATAATGGCCGCTGGGCGCAATCAGGGCAGTTAAATCATCAACTGCTGGCTGAGTTACTAGATGAACCGTTTTTTCAACTGAGCGCTCCCAAGAGCACCGGACGGGAGCTGTTTAACCTCGACTGGCTTAATCAGGTATTACAAACGAGTTCGACACCAGCATTCCCCTCACCAATACCTCCACAAGACATACAACACACCCTGGCTCATTTAACCGCTAAATCTCTGGCAGAGCAAATCGCCCAACTAGCCGGTGAAGGTGAAGTTTATCTGTGTGGGGGCGGCAGTCACAATGGCTTTTTGGTACGTTGCATACAGGCTTATTTACCCCAGTTTAGCGTAACCAATACCAGCAAATTAGGCATTGAGCCTGATTGGGTAGAAGCGATGGCATTTGCCTGGCTCGCCCGGGCTTATACCCTCAAACAAGCAGGTAATATCCCGGCAGTCACTGGCGCAACACGCCCAGCCGTTTTGGGCAGTTACTTTCCAGCACAATAATGCCCACTCAGTTCATCGAGTTAAAAAACCGTCAATTAAATATCTAAATACGTTATTTTTTCTGACAAACCTCAATACCTTTTACTACAATCTTTATCACATTTCGCTTATAACAATAAATAATAATGAACAAAAACGAACTGT
>JBLHHD010000356.1:0-4173 GCA_047614605.1 Alteromonadaceae bacterium | reverse complement strand
CCCACTCGAATGAGCGGGGCTTTTTTAGTGCGAAGGTTTTACAGTGGCGGTTTATCTTATTGATTAACCGCGTCTGCAAACATCAGCAAAGCAAGATATTACATCATGCCGCCCATGCCACCCATACCGCCCATGCCGCCCATATCAGGTGCGCCACCAGATTCACTTGGCTTGTCAGCAATCATCGCTTCGGTTGTGATCATCAAACCGGCAATAGAAGCAGCAAACTGAAGTGCGCTACGAGTTACTTTAGTTGGATCAAGAATCCCCATTTCAATCATGTCGCCGTAAGTGTCGGTAGCAGCGTTGAAACCGTAACTACCTTCACCTGCTTTAACTTGATTAACCACTACCGCATCTTCTGCACCAGCATTGATAACGATTTGACGCATTGGCGCTTCCATCGCTTTTAAGGCGATTTTGATACCATGACTTTGGTCTTCGTTTTCACCCGTCAGTTCAGTCAGCGTTGAAGCAACCCGTACCAGTGCAACACCACCACCAGCAACAACACCTTCTTCTACCGCTGCGCGAGTAGCGTGAAGTGCATCTTCAACACGGGCTTTTTTCTCTTTCATTTCCATTTCAGTAGTAGCACCGACTTTGATTACTGCAACACCACCTGACAACTTAGCCAGACGCTCTTGCAATTTTTCTTTATCATAGTCAGAAGTCGCATCTTCAATCTGTTGACGAATTTGAGTGACACGACCCAGGATATTTTCTTCTACGCCAGCACCATCAATGATAGTCGTGTTGTCTTTAGTGATCACAACACGTTTGGCTAAGCCTAAATCTTCCATGGTCACTTTTTCAAGGTCCAGGCCGATTTCTTCAGAGATAACAGTACCCGCTGTTAATACCGCTATATCTTGTAACATCGCTTTACGACGGTCACCAAAACCAGGCGCTTTAACAGCAGCAATCTTAACGATGCCACGCATGTTATTAACAACCAAAGTGGCCAGTGCTTCACCTTCAAGGTCTTCGGCAATGATCAACAACGGCTTGCTAGCTTTGGCAACACCTTCAAGGGTTGGCAACAATTCGCGGATGTTAGAGATTTTTTTATCAACCAACAAAATGAACGGGCTTTCCAGTTCAATAGTGCCACTTTCAGCATTGTTGATGAAATAAGGAGAAAGGTAACCACGGTCAAACTGCATACCTTCAACAACATCAAGTTCGTTGGTCAGACCTTGACCTTCCTCTACAGTGATAACGCCTTCTTTACCGACTTTATCCATTGCATTGGCAATCATTTCACCAATTTCAGTATCGGCGTTAGCAGAGATAGTACCAACCTGGGCAATGGCTTTGCTGTCTTCACAAGCTGATGACAAGTTTTTCAACCCAGCAACAGCAGCAATAACGGCTTTGTCGATACCACGTTTAAGGTCCATTGGGTTCATGCCCGCAGCAACGGCTTTAACGCCTTCACTAACGATAGCTTGAGCCAAAACAGTAGCAGTAGTAGTACCGTCACCCGCTTCATCATTGGCTTTAGAAGCCACTTCTTTAACCATCTGTGCGCCCATGTTTTCGAACTTGTCTTCAAGTTCAATTTCTTTGGCAACAGAAACACCATCTTTAGTGATCGTAGGTGCGCCGAAAGATTTATCCAGAACAACATTACGGCCTTTTGGACCCAAAGTAACTTTTACGGCATTGGCAAGAACATTTACACCGGCTAACATTTTTGTGCGGGCATCTTCACCAAAACGAACGTCTTTTACTGACATATTTCGAAAATCCTGTAAATAAGTTATTACTGATAATTAATCAAATTTGCATGACTAATAAATCTCGCCGCCAAAGCGGCCATTATTCGATATTGATTCGGTGTTGATATTTGCAAGCGACAAGCGCTATCCAGACACAGCCACCAACTCAATAAAAGAGTGGCGACTAGCCCCCAACAACACCTAAAATGTTGTCTTCGCGCATGATCAGGTATTCTTGACCTTCAATTTTTTCGGCTTTTTCTACGTATTGGCCAAAGATCACTGTATCACCGGTTTTTACATCAACGGCTTTAGTATCGCCATTATCCAATGTACGGCCATTGCCAACAGCAACGACTTCGCCACGAGTTGGTTTTTGAGCCGCAGAGCCAGTTAATACGATCCCACCAGCTGATTTAGTTTCTTCTTCTAAAGGTTTTACGATAACGCGATCATGTAAAGGACGAATGTTCAACTTTAGTTTCTCCTGATAATAAATAACAAATTGCGCTGCCTTCGAATACCTAACAAGCATCAAACAGCAGCAAAAATAGCTTAACTTGCCACTGTAAATGGGGCTAATTAGAGCTAACACAAGGGTTTAACGAAAATTTTTACTCTTTGCGCTCAAATTTACCATCAATGTCACTTTTGGACTGTTCGATTGAGTGCAGCTGCTTATCGGTGTCATCACGGCTAGAAAAGTCGGTGCTTTCAAACACATCACCTTTATTTTTTTCATCGTCATTGTGGTGATGGCTTGATGTAAAAGTAAATGCACTACCCTGCCCGCCGCCAAAAACGTTTGCTGAGGCGTTTGCGCCAAACAAGTGAATTTTCTTTTTTAACATACTGACCATACGCTGACGTACGACTGGGGTAAGGAGTAAAAAGCCGAAAACATCCGTTAAAATACCTGGCGTTAGCAGCAATACACCACTAATTAAGATGCACACCCCGCTAAATAACTCTTCGGCAGGTAATTGCCCACTGGCGGATTTTTGCTGAATTTGCTGAACCGTCTGCAACCCTTGTTGTTTAACCATTTTAGCGCCAAGATAGGCGGTAATGATCACCAGCAAAATCGTCGGCCAGCCACCAATCACCTCACTGAGTTGGATCAAAATTGAGATCTCAACAATCGGCACCACCAAAAACAACATAAACAAAATTCTAAACATCAAATTCACCACAGATTTCTCGTTATAAGCATAGATTGAGGCATTTAGCTAAAATTCAATGGTTTTGGTCGGATCATATAAGCCTCTATATCACGGTTTTTGCTTTCGTCCTGAGGAAAAAAACGCTAAAGCAATTGCGTCCAGCCTGATTCACGCTAAAATGGCTGCCTGCGTTAGCCTAACCGCCAATGTCCGTTCCATCTATTGGTGGTAAGGCCAAGTCGAGCAAAGCAACAAAGTGCTACAACTGGTCAAAAGTGCTACAGCTGATCAAGAGCCGTTAATAAAGAGCAAGGGCTGTCACTTTGAACGAATAACCCAACACATCCGGTCTGTTCATCCATATGAAACCCCCGGAATTAATTGCGACGCCAATCACCAAAGGTGACAGCGCGTATCTAAGCTGGATAGATAACACGGTGATCTGAAAATGAAGTTTGTAAGTCAATGGTTGTTCTTTTTAATGATAACTGTTTCGTCAACAGTTGCTTTAAGCCCGCAGGCGTTTGCCACCTCTTTTTTAAACAATCCCACCAATTCTCTTGAAGATATGGTCAAAACAGATGAAGAGGCTGAGTTTCTGCCCGTTGATCAGGCGTTTATCTTCGAGTTCGAACAACACGACGATACCCTGACACTCAACTGGCTCGTCGCCGAGGGTTATTACCTGTACCGTGACAAAATTAAATTTGCCGCCACTGGTGCCACCGTTGATGATGTTGAATTTCCCTACAGCGAAACTATCGAAGACGAATACTTCGGCACCAGTCACGTTTATCGCCAGCAATTAACCCTCAAAGTGCCCCTGAGCAACGTCAAAGATGGCGCAGAAGTTAAAGTTAAATACCAAGGGTGTGCCGATGCCGGTTTATGTTACCCGCCGACCAAAAAAGTCATGCCGCTAATTACAACAAAATTAACCTCTGCTACTCAACTGGCCGATCACAGCAGTGCCTCAGGTACCTTTGATGAAGGTAATTCAAACACCACCGTATCACAACAAAATGAACTGGCTGGCGACCTGGCCAGTGGCAGCTTATTGGTCACCTTATTAGCGTTTTTTGGCTTAGGTGTGGGACTAGCGTTCACCCCTTGCGTTTTTCCTATGTATCCTATTTTAACCGGTATTATTGCCGGACAAGGCGATAAATTATCCACCCGTCACGGCTTTTTGTTATCCATGAGTTATGTCCAGGGTATGGCCGTAACCTATGCAGGCTTAGGATTAGTTGTCGCCAGCGCCGGGGTTAAATTTCAGGCATACTTTC
>JBLHHD010000355.1:0-4183 GCA_047614605.1 Alteromonadaceae bacterium | reverse complement strand
CGATCCAGCAAATCATCGCCGCTAGAATTGACAATGAAGTCTGTGTAGATAAAGCGCTTTTAATCGAAGCATTGGTGCTATCTGACTTGGGCCGTTGGCTTTCACTGACCGAAATAAAGCGTTTTGTTGATGACCTGCAATTTGTCACCATTCCACCAGCAAATGTTATAGTCTTCAAAACAGGCTGCTTGGCAGCGTTGGCAGACCGTTATCATGGTGCGGTTAAAAAGCAAGCACAACGTTTTCATATTTATGAATGTGATGACAGTGGTGTGCCAACTAAAAAGCTTGATATGAATACTGTTGCAAACCTCGAATGGCATGTCGATGTCGCCAACAAAAAAGCCTTTTGGTATGATTATAACAATGCCCTTGATATGTCGTTGGGTGAAGATTATGGCAATGGCAATCTTAATGACATCGTCACCAAACACAAGTTGGCACCGTCATTAATGGCACAACGACGCAACCCAAATGTTATCGGTAATAACTTCCGTCAGCAATTGGTGATACGCAGCGAGGGTAGTGTCGGCACTGATAGTGTCGGACCGGTTGACCTGACTGGTAAGTTTCCGGCCAACGTACCCCTAGGTAAACCTCGTTTAACTGATTTATTAAAATGTGAAACTCGTCATGACGTCAGACAGGGCACCATTGAGTGTGATACTGATGGGTCGCTGATTTTTTATGCAGGTGATGGGGTCTCCAAAGCCTTAACGGCTTCTTCGCTGAATACTGACTTTGCCGATAATTCCAATTGGTATGATGACATTTGTGATGGTCAAGTGACGGCCAAATTCACCTTAAAAAACAGTGCTTGCGAAGTTTCTATTAACAATGGTGAAGATGCTGCCTGGATTGCCACCGCCCCGGTTGATTATGCCCCACAAATCCAGCCATTGAGCACCCTCTATGATATGGTCTCAGGAGCCAGTGAAGATATAGATAGCCTAGACACTCAGTTCAGTGATGTATTCCCTATTTTATATAGACTCTATCGAATGCAATGGGTCAATCAGGCTGACTTTGCTGATAATTCGCTAAATGAAGCGCTGAGCATCATTGATTTTAAGACTTTGGTTGATAATCAAGCAGATGCAGCAGTCAAACAGGGGGTTTTTAAACGTTTTAGAAATCCGCTTTATCCCGTTGGCGAGCCAACAGACCAAATACGCAAAGATGCCAACGGCGAATTTATCAGCAATTCTCGCTTAATCCCCAGCAAAGACAGCACCGACATCAGACCAACCCCGACACCCGCAGAGCTGTTATTGCCTTATTATCCTGGTGACGGAATTGATTATCCGGGTAGCCCGATGCAATGGTTTGCTATTCCGCCATTTATGTACAAGCATTTAGAAAATTGGTCGAAAAATGCTTTTGCTACGGTTACCTCAGCAGAAAGTGAAGCCGCAAAAGGTGGCATTGAATCATTGGCCGATTTCTATCACGATATATTTGAAGCATCTGAACACAAAGCATTGCTAAGTGCTCGCGCCGCGCTCGACAGCCTTTATGGCGGTGGTTTTCATCCCGGTGTTGAGTTGACCTGGCCGATGCGACGTAAACAGATGTATCTGCCCATTGGCGCAAACATACCCGTTGGCGAAGAGATTAACTTACTGGGATTGCGCGAGTTCAGGATTAACGCCGCGACAAGTGACGATGATACGTTCAATGACTTTGGTCGGGTGATCACTGGTGAGAATGTGAAAAGTTCGATTAAGGGAGACCCGGATGCCAAATGGTTATGGGAGTCGACACCGGGCGATCTGACCAAATGGATGGGCATTCCCTGGCAATCGGATGCAGCGAGTTGTCAGCTGGTGTATGCCGCCCAAGATTTTCCCATCCCTGCCTGGTGGGCAGCCAATTTACCTGTGACGGTGCTCCCCGCTGCCCGTTATGAAAAGTTCAAGCATGGTTTTAATCCACGTATACCCCAAACCCAGGAGTCCTATGACGCTTTACGTATATCACAGTTTTCGGCAAGGCAGTTCTGGCTGCAAACTGCTGATACCGGTTTTGTTGGTTATCATGCTGAGGCTGGTTATACCAATGGTTTGATTGCGATGGTCAATCAATGGAAGAATATGGGTATGGTAATGGCTCGGCCCGGTACTGTCCCTGAACCAACTCAACCCCAAGCCTCGTCACCGATCCCCAAGGTGGTTTATGTGTCCTACGGGGTCAATGACAAGGATATCGCCGGGCTAAAATAAGTACGAAATGCGGCTCACGTTGGGTGAGCCGTTATACCCACCTTAATTAAATACACTGAGTTAACCGCAAAAATATGCAAAATAGTCATCCACAATATGAAGTGGTGGTGATCGGTGCTGGTATAGCTGGCACTGTATTGACCCATTTACTGCTGCAAGACAACATCAACACTTTATTGATTGGCAAAGCCGACAATCCAGCGATTAAACTGGCAGAAAGCCTACCGCCTTCGGCGCGTCCAATGCTTGAACGATTGGGTTTAAGTGACTTTTTCCTGGCCCATCAGCCTAGCAGTGGTTACCAATCGATTTGGGGTAATGAACACATCAGGCAGGCCGGGTTTGAGGCACGCCCATCCCTGATCGGCACAACGGTAGAGACAGGTTGGAAAGTCGATAAAACCCTACTGATACAACAGATACAGGCCGTGCTGCCACAAAACTCGATATCAACCGCCAATGTCAAATCCATTGATGTGGCCACCGACGGCCATACTATTTACCTGGATAACGGGTCGCAACCAGTACGCGCTACCCTAGTGGTCGATGCCACAGGTCGGCAAGGTTTATTGAGTCGACAACTCGGTTTAACCTCACATCAATTTGATCAATTACTGGCCTACACTGTCAATGTACCTATAATTAATCATCCTGAGATAAACCAACCGGTGTTTATCGAGGCATTTGAACAAGGTTGGGGACTGGTATCAAAGCTCGATGACAAACACAACGTCTTAAGCCTGTTTACCAATAAAAATAGCGGCTTGATGGCACAATTAAAAAACTGGAAAAATTGGCAACATCTGACTCAACACACCAAATACTTCAAACATTTCATCCCAACCGAGGATGAATATAATGTACATTGTCTAAATGCATCCAGCCGTATTGCTGCCAAACTCAATGCTGATAACTGGTTACTGATAGGTGATGCCGCGATGTCATTTGATCCGTTGTCGTCCCATGGTATGACAACCGCTATCTATACCGCAGAACACGCGGCAAAAGCACTATCAAAAGCAAGAGACAAGCCGTTTGGCAATGCAACTGACTGCTTAAACGATTACGCAAAAAAAATGACCGACATTTATAATACCTATCTTAATGAGCTGGTGGCTTTATATCGATTGGAGTCACGATGGTCTGACTGTGGATTTTGGCAAAGCAAGCAAAATCTGATAGTGGGAGAGTCACCAGCGGTTGTCGCTTGATATACACCTGACCATATTTTGGTTCCAAACCAAAGTGTATTATGTAATCCGATCCATAAAGGTCGCACGAACATTAAAAATTTCAATGTTAAGGCCTTAGCCTTAAATCAAACGACTGGCGTTAAAAGCATGATCCGATAAACAGGCTATTTCAGCCGAAGTGTCGGATCATCGTGGTTAAATACCATACCTATTTTATTATTCTCTTCGGGTGGGTTAGAAAGTCTGGAACAGAGTTGCGTAACCCACCGAAAGTTGCATTATCCACAAAACCTCACTGAGCCACGTAATATCTTTATGTTGAAGAGCTTGTGTTACATCTCTTTACCCATATCAAACTGCCTGACTTTGACATACTTACCCGTCAATATTGCACCCCAGGTGACAAACTTGACGGGTGTTTTAGAGACGTAAGCCGCCAATACTAATGCGTATAATCGCTCAGCTTGTACACCGCTATATTCATCAGAGGTGAAGACCAGACCTACGGCCTCTGGACGATCCGGGTCGTCAATGGTGAAGCGAAACCCTGTTCCTCCACTCACCAGTCCAACACCGGTGATAGTAACGTCATAATATTCAGAATCGCCAGTGTGGTGGGCGTTTGCAGCCCCGGATAATCCCAATGCCAGTACGGCACCAGCCAGTAGCCGCAGCCAACTCGCCACAGCCGTTTTAGCTAAATGTAACTTTTTAAATGATGGCTGGTTTTGTGGTGTTTTTTTCTTTTGCTTTTCCTGTAAATATTCA
>JBLHHD010000354.1:0-4185 GCA_047614605.1 Alteromonadaceae bacterium | reverse complement strand
ATAGTGACAGTAATTTCTTTTCGTTAACATAATCACAATTACCAACAATACCAAACACATCGGCACCAGTACGGGCCAGAATACAATGACCAGATAGTTCTACCTCTAATCTTTTAGAGACAGACAATAGTAGTTGATTACCGACATCTTGGCCCAAACCGTCATTGACGTCAGAAAAATGATCGATATCCACCAAGGCAACGGTATCACCAACGATAGTGCCCTTGACAAAATTTTCGAGAATATTAATAAACTCGGTGCGATTGGGTAACTTAGTTAACCAATCACGAAACGCTGCCAGTCGTAATTGTTGAAAAAGATTAACATTTTCGTAGCCCACCGAGATATTGCCCAAGAAGACCTCAATCAGCTGCCTGTCGACTTCGCTAAGCATCTGAGCAGACTCTATGTATACCGCCGCATGACTGTCACCACTGCCCATATACAACACGGTATCAAATTCGGTGAAAATATGCTCTTTGAGCTTCAGACATTCGGCTATCTGATTAATGATCCGCGAGTTTTCAAGATGCTCCAGCTTTTTATTAAGATAAGACGCATAATGCCCGGCAGCACCGAGTACATAAACACTATCAGGATCACACTCATCCAGTGAAGCCCCGGCTTTAGCGCACAGTACTCCCTCAGGATTGAGTCCGAGCAAAGAAGCAATCTGGATCACTACACCTTCGGCGAAATCCATGATTGATTGATGTTCAAGAATATTGGCCGCCGAGGTAATAATTTTTTCCAGCCCTCTACGGCTTTGGTTAATGGTTTTAATTTGCTGATAAGAACGAATAGCGGCAATAATTGCGGTGGCTAATTTACTACGGGTCAGTTCAGTTTTGGTTTTGTAGTCATTGATGTCATATTCTTTGATCACTGACTCTTCGGGGGCATAACCGGGTTGACCAGTTCTGAGAATAATTCTGACTTCATCAAGGTGCAATTTTTCGCGGATATCTCTGGCAACATGTAACCCGGCTTCGTCGGTTTCCATTACCACATCAAGCAGTATCACGGCAATATCGTCATTTTCGGCCATGAACGCCATGGCTTCTTTACCCGAATGACAATCGTGAAATTTAAGCCTGCGCTCAAACACAGTCAAGTCGGACAGTGCCAATTTGGTTACCGAGTGAATTTCATGATCGTCATCAACAATCAATATATCCCAATACCCTATAAATTCTTCTTCCTCGTAAGAATCATCCTGATAGTCTTCATCAACAAACAGTAATTCATCATTATCATCGAGATCATCTGAACTCATAGTACCTCTTTTATATAAAGCCTCTGCCGTACCACTAACTATGTACCTTGGCAATAGGTGTCAATTTACTCTTAATCACTAGTTTATAGCTAAAAAAGACTGAACATTCCACTGAATTTTCCATTTAAACGCATATTCAGTTGACTTGTTATAGTTAGTTCCTATTTTGGCATTTTATTATCGCGATCGGATAGCTAATGAATAGGCCAATATTGGTAATGTTAACGTTATAGTTAAGTCACTTTGTTATATATTGGGGTGTTTTGCTAACATCAATAGCGCTCTGTTGACCATCTGGCTGTTTGTCGATGGAAACCCGCCAAGTGTTATGCTAAGGTCAAATCAAAAATAACCCTAAGCGTTGTTAAATCGTGTCCGATATAAAAAGCTTCAATAATAAAGTGTTCATTATCACCGGGGCCTCAGAGGGGATTGGTTGTGCACTGGCAAAACAGTTGGCCAACCAATGTATCAAAAAAGACGCCACTGACAATAAAGCTAACAGTCAACTCAAGCTGGTATTAGCCGCCCGCAACGAGCAAAGACTCCAAACACTCAAACAACAACTGATTGAACAGGGTCTTGATGCTGGCAATATTTTGCTGGTCCCCACCGATGTCAGCGTTGAACAAGATTGCCAACAACTGATTGATAAAACCGTCAACCAGTTTGGTCAGATTGATTATCTAATCAATAATGCCGGGATCACTATGTGGTCTGCTTTTGAAGATTTAACTGACCTGTCGGTGTTCAACAAAATTTATCAGGTCAATGTGATGGGCGCGGTTTATTTAAGTTATTACGCTTTGCCTCATCTTAAAAAAGCTCAGGGCACCATAGTGGCCGTTGCCAGTCTGGCTGGTTTAACCGGCGTACCCAGTCGAAGTGCTTATGCCGCCAGTAAACATGCTATGGTCGGTTTTTTTGACTCCCTGCGGATTGAGCAAAAAGACAATAATATTAACGTCATCACCATCGCTCCAGATTTTGTGGTGTCACAAATTCACAAACGTGCATTGGATAAAAACGGTAACGCGCTTGAACATTCACCGATGCAAGAGAAAAAAATAATGAGCAGTGAGGACTGTGGGTTATTTATTATCAATGCCATTAAACGCAACAAACGTCTGGCGATCACTTCTTTACGAGGTAAGATGGGAATGTTTTTGAAGTTATTCTTTCCGTCATTCATTGACACCCTTGCCGCCAAAGCAATCCGGCAACGACACTGATAATTGGCGACAAGACAATCATGAGCAAAATTCCAGACAATGCCAGTGCCGATCGCCTGATCAGGTTGTTCAACCGCAACCTCGGTACTGATTTCAGTCAAATCAAACCTAATAAAAACGGTGCACAAAGCGTTGATGAAGCCGATCAGACCAAAAAGCACACCGTTGAAGCCGACAACCGCGCCAATCGCAGCTCAACCGTCAAAGCCACCACCGGGCAAGGCAATGCAACGGCCAAACATCAGGCGCTGGCAGCCAAAAGTGGTCTGACTCCCGCCAACGTCTACAGTAAATCACAGATGAATATCAATCAGCGGGCACAGCGACGTCGCCAGCTTGCTGAGGCACGCAAACAACACAATATTGAGTCCATTATGAGTCTGGCAATGGATTATTGCTCAGAAACGGCCAGCAATGAAGATATCGACCCGGATTGGTTCAACCAGTTTATCCAGCAGGCCGAAGAAATCAGCTCTCATTTAATGCAAGAGTTGTGGGGTAAAATTTTGGCTGGTGAAATTGCTCGGCCCGGGACCTTTTCATTTAAAAGCCTGACCATTTTAAAGCGTATGACCAATAAAGAAGCGGTTGCTTTTCAGCACGCTTGTCAACTGGCAATGACCAACCGTAAAGACAACAGCTCACAGGTTATCTATGGTTATTATCAAAAGCCCGGCCTGCTAAATTTTTTACAGCGCTCCAGTAAACAACATGTCAACCTTAGTAAATTGAACATGCCTTACCCCGAATTGCTGATGCTGATGGATATTGAATTGATTTATCACAGTGAAATTGAATCAGGAGAACTGCACAAAGGAGAGTCTGTTGAATACAGCTACCTCGGCAGCCCGGTAAAATTTAGCGCCAAACGTAATGCCACGGTACTCAATTATTTTAAGTTTACCCAAACAGGCAGTGAGTTAGCTAAACTCATCCGGTTGAACCCGGCTAAAAGCTATCTTGATGAGCTTGAGACCGTATTTACTATGGCTTTTGATATTGAACGGGTGATTTAGCCTTAAGTCGGTTTTTAGTCCTAGCTTTCTTCCGCTGTTACGCTGATTTTTTTCCAACGGGTTTTGCACCAGCTATCCATCAGGTAATAAAACTTGCCTTCATCGAGGGGTTTTTCCATGCAATCGTTAAACAACTCTCCCACCAGTGCACTACGCTCACCATCAGAAAGATGGGCAGTAAAGGCAACAATTGGGGTGTGCTTGTTAAGTGTCTGTTGGCGAATATGCTGACTGGTTTGGGTACCGTCCATATCGGGCATTTCCTTATCCATCAAAATCAGGTCAAATACCTGTCTTTGACTCATTACCAGCGCTTCCCGACCATTTAACGCCTGTACCAAGTTAACCGGATAACCCCTTAAAATAACCGATAGCAGTTTAAGGTTAGTTTCGTTGTCATCCACCGCTAATATCTCAATAGAATCACTATGACTGACAATAGGCTCTTGTGAGTAAACTTCACCATTTGTGCAGGACACATTAGAAAAATCAAAATATTCAGTCAAATCACTCAAGATAAAGGGTTTATTTGAGGTCTTCCAGGACTTGGGCAGATTAACCAATAACGGCTCTTGTGTAGATAATAGCGTGGTACAAAGTAAGCATTTATGCAATAGATCCCGAGCAACAATATCGGCCAGTGTTTTATCAAACAGTTGCT
>JBLHHD010000353.1:0-4214 GCA_047614605.1 Alteromonadaceae bacterium | reverse complement strand
CGCCTGAGTCTGCAATCTGAAGTGAAACCACTGATAAAAATCCGACAGGTTGTCTTTATTGATGGTCAATTGAATGTCATCGGGTTTGTCGAGTTTGACGACACTGATATTACCACTATCAAAATTGGCTGTGATCTTCATAAATTCTTTACCATGTCCTAACAAAAACGCACAGCCTAACACAGTTTTTAGCCCTCATAAACCTAGATCACTTTATCCAGCCGCTTTTCGACCAAAGCGGCACCGACCCAAGAGCCCAGACCAATGGCAATATAAAAAGTAAAACGGGAAAGGCTCGACACCCAAAACTGCATTAACATCCCCACTATGCCCCAAAACGGGCTTAAGTGAAAATCAAACGGTGCGTTGGCTTTATCATCAACAAGTTCAGTCAATGACAACCAGTGTGCCCCGGTCCATTTGATTAAGTAATATTGCGCCATGGGAATATAATACCAGTTGCATTAATTCAATGAGCTAAATTTTGAGCAGGAAAAATGGTCAATGACAAGGCGTTAATTGCCGTATATAGTTGTTCTACAATAGCTTAGTGAGTTAATGTAATTGGTATAAGCACTAAGCAGCATGATGGTAAAGGTGGCACGAAACTCAATGCTCGGCATTTTGCCGAAAAGAGTCTCTGCCAGTAGTCCGCTTTGCATAGCCATCAAGGTATAGCCACCGGCAAACATCACCATCAACAGTAAACAGGTCAAAACAGGCGATATGGATAATCGCTTAAAAAGGTTGGTAAACCAGCAGGTAGAGCGGTAGGTAAAGCGGTTGATCAGATTGTTGTTCGGGCATGGTTTATAGCGGGTCGCAACGAATATAAGAGCGCTTTATTAAACGTTAACGACCCGTAATTGGCAAAGGATCTATCTCCCATGTAAGCTGTTATGGGTCAATCGGCGACGAGTCAACAATAACCCGGCGAACAGAGCAACAAAACCCAGCGATCCGCCACCACCAGAGGTTGGCCCAGGTGCAGCCGGTGGAGGGGTTGTTGATGTATCCGGTATTGGATCTGGCGTTGGATCAGGCGTTGGATCAGGCGTTGGGTCAGGCGTTGGGTCAGGCGTTGGGTCAGGTATCGGATCAACATCAACGGTGACCGTAATCCGTTTGCTAGTAAGCGCAGCAAAATCATCGCTTACCGACAATTCAAATACCAGCACCGCAGATACTGACGGCGTTACAAATGACACACTACTAGCCGTACGATTTTGCAGGTTAACACTGGTCCCTGAAACTTGAGACCATAAATAACTCAATGGATAACCCTCCGGGTCAACAGCGGTTGCCGACAATGTGGTTGCCTTACTGCCTGTGGTCTGAAAATCGTCTGTGACGTTGACATCGGCTGGCTGATTCGAATCATCATCACGAATGGTAATTGTCACTTGCTGCGATCCTGATACCACTCCATTCTGGTTGAGTTTAAGGACTATATTTTCAAGGTTTTCTGCGCTGTCATCATTGACTAGTAGCAGCTCAATCGTTTTGCTGGTGCTGTCATTCTTGCCCCAACTTAAAGTACCCGCAGCAAATTCATAGTCGTCATTTAGTGTGGCGGTTGACTCATCACTGATATCAAAATTAACACTTAGCGGGCTATTAAAGTCCCCTCCCCGGTTAACCGTGATTGTTGCCGTGCCATCAGTTTCTTTAACTTCAAGGCTGGCACTGGCAAACTCACCATAGCTGGGTAAAACAATGCCCTTGATATTGACCATCGCGATATTTGGTGCAGCCAAAGCCAGACCATTACGTGGATCATAAAGGCGGATAAACAAGCTTTCAGTCACTTCCTGATCCAACGTATCACTACCAATGCTCAGGTTAATCACTTTATCTGCACTGTCCCCGGCGGCCCATGATAAGGTGCCGTTGGTCATGGTGAAATCGTCAACATCGGCCGAGCCAACATTGGTTTCAAAATGAACACTGACGGCCTTGGCCGCATCACCAATTCGGCTAACATTAATAGCAACCGTTTGCCCTTCTTCGCTGTCATAGACAGCGGCGGACAATTTGGCTGAATCCTGATTGGCTTGGCCGACGGTATTATCGGCTAGAATGTATAAGCCGCTGTTGATATCACTAATCAGGATATTGCCACTGGGCAAATAAGGGTAAACACCCCATGCGCCGTTAAACTGATCGTTATCACTTAACGGGTAGGTATCAAAAAAGCCGACCTGCTTGGGCGCTGATGGATTGGAGATATCCAAAATGGTCAGCCCCCGTTCGTAGTTGGACATGTAATAACGGCTGCCTCGCACAAACCCATTGTGATCGATTGCCCGGGTGGGTCCTTTCCATATTGACAACAACTTGGGGGCGGTCATATCCGAGATATCAAATAGACGCAAAGTGGTATTTAAATCATAGGCTTGCTCGTCTAGTTCATCATGAACAAGGGCGACCATTTTATCCTCTGACCACCAACCCGAATGGATATAGGTGGCGTTGTCGTAAGTGGTTTCACTGAGTAGTTTGGGTTTAATATTATTGGTTTTATCCCACAACATAAACTCATTCGCGTTAAAATCAAAAAAGATCTCACAATGACCATTTTGCGGTGTACATTGAGTCTGGGTTCGATCATCATTGATAACCATCGACGACACATCGTGGGTATAACGGCGATTGGTTGGGGTGTAAATAACCCCCGGCTCCATAGCATCGTTAAGTGAATAGGTTTTAAACGCCCCTGCGCCATTATTGGCACCGGCAATATGTAAATAAGCGGTCTGACCGGTAAGGGCCACTGAGGTGGTGTAATCGACATTACTCAAATATACATTATGCGCACTAGTATCGGTGCGATTCACGTTTGCCAAAGAAATACTGTTAGGTAATGCGCTTAAATCAACCACCATCAAACCCACGTTGGCACTGTCGGCAGTCACATAAGCATAAGCTTTAAAGCGGTGCTCAGTCTCATCGTAATATTGGTAGGTTTTAACATCACGCCACGTGGTGTTTTGACTCGACAAGCTGCCTACTACGGTAGGTTCGGTTGGATTGGTCACGTCAACCACTGATATGCCGTTGTTCAGGCCAATAATGGCATATTCGCGCTGGTCGTTTAAATCAACAAACCCCCAAATATCATTAGCTGCATTAACCGGTGAGCTGTGCAGTTGACTCAGCGGCACATGGGCAAGTAAATCGACATTATCACAATTGTTTAAACCTGAGCGGCCATCAATACAAGGAACATTACTTTGACTGGCAGACAATGAGGCGAACTGACTGAGTTTGTGTTTGAGTATGGCGGCATCTTTGCTGTTGAGCGCTTTTTGATCTGGGTTAACTGTAAACCCTTTGGATCGCAACTGCTCGGCAAACTGAGCGGGTACTCCTGTCAGGTGAGTGATATTGGTTTGGCTGTTACGCGCCTTAAATCCATCGACCTTTGAAAACCCAGCTTTAACGGGGATTAACTCACTAAGCAACACAAACAATGAATCGGCATCATTGATATCATAACGCCCGGCGTCGACCAGAATTTTATCACCCTTATTGGCATGTTCGACTGTATAACGAAAGCTCAGACAGGGCTTTTGGGCTAGATCACACTCCCCTTCATCCACCCCCGTACTTGATATGAATCTGGGTTTATCATGTTCAGCATGGGCGAAAACCTGCCCACTAAACAAACCTGCCATCATTAATGATGTTGCACCTAATATAAAACGAACCTTTCTCACTACATTCACCCTTGAAACCATAAAAGACTGGTTACTTTTTGTCATATCTGGGCAATAAAGTAAAGCTTTAAACCCATAAAAAGGCGCTTTCAACAAAAAGGCTTAACTTGTATCCGTAAGCCCAAGTTATTGATTTATAATGTATCGCTATACCCAAGTGACTTCAAAATGCAGGATCCAGTGGGAGTTAAAAAATCCCACATCGACCGGTTGTGCCGGGTTAGAGATATCCAAAATGGTTTACCCACGCTCGTAATTGGACATGTAATGCGGCTACCCCGGACAAAGCCATTATGGTCGATGGCTTGAGTAGGACCGGTCCATACTGATAACAGCTGCGGGTTCGTCAGATTTGAGATATCAAACAAGCGTACGGTCGAATTTAGGCCATGATTATGTTCATCCCGTTCATCCCGTTCATCCCGTTCATCGTGAACCAGCATCGCCATTTTATCTTCTGACCACCAGCCCGAGTGCACATAAGAGGCTTGAGGA
>JBLHHD010000352.1:0-4215 GCA_047614605.1 Alteromonadaceae bacterium | reverse complement strand
TCGTTATAGTGGAGTCACCAGCAAAGGCTAAAACAATTAATAAATACCTGGGTAAGGATTATATTGTTAAGTCTAGTGTGGGTCATGTTCGGGATTTACCAACGTCTTCAAAGAACAGCCCCGTGGCATCCAAAACACCTGCCGAAGTGCGAAAAATGTCGCCTGAAGATAAGGCTGCGTATAAAAAGAAAAGAGATTATGCTGCCTTGATAGCACGGATGGGTATTGACCCTGAAAATGACTGGCATGCATACTACGATATATTACCAGGCAAAGAAAAAGTGGTTGCCGAATTACAAAAACTCGCCCAAACCGCAGATACCATCTATCTTGCATCGGATTTGGATAGAGAGGGAGAGGCCATTGCATGGCATCTCCAGGAAATTATCGGTGGTGAGCCGCAAAAATTCAAACGGGTGGTATTTAACGAAATCACCAAAACCGCGATTCAACAAGCGTTTTCAGAGCCCGGCGAAGTTAACATGGCGATGGTTAATGCCCAGCAAACCCGGCGTTTTCTTGATCGTATTGTCGGTTTTATGGTTTCTCCTTTATTGTGGAAAAAAGTGGCCCGAGGCTTATCAGCCGGACGGGTGCAATCTGTAGCGGTCAGACTGGTTGCTGAAAGAGAAAAAGAGATCAAAGCGTTTACCCCAGAGGAATTTTGGGACCTACACGCTGACTTGCAAAATGATGGTGCTATTGATATTCGTATGCAAGTGGCTAAACAAGCGGGTAAGGCATTTAAACCGGTTAACAAAGATCAGACTTATGCGGCAGTCGCTGCGCTTAAAAGTACTGGTTACCTGGTATCAAACCGGGAAGACAAAGCGACGTCCAGTCGACCCAGTGCCCCTTTTATAACCTCTACATTACAGCAGTCGGCCAGTACGCGGATGGGTTATGGGGTTAAAAAAACCATGATGGTGGCCCAACGCTTATATGAAGCGGGTTATATCACGTACATGAGAACCGACTCAACCAATTTGAGTGCTGATGCCGTAACGGCTTGCCGGGATTATGTGCAAAGTGAATTTGGTGCTAATTACTTACCTGAAAATCCCATTGTTTATGGTAGTAAAGAAAATGCTCAAGAGGCTCATGAAGCGATAAGACCTTCTGACGTGCAAATGTTAAGTGGTCACCTCGAAGGTATAGATGCTGACGGTAAAAAGCTCTATGAGCTTATTTGGCGGCAATTTGTCGCTTGTCAGATGGTGCCAGCCAAATACGATGCAACAACCTTAACGGTTACTAACGGTGAGTACGAACTTAAAGCTAAAGGGCGGGTATTACGCTTTGATGGTTGGACCCGGGCTCAGCCATCGCTGAAGAAAAAGGGTGAAGAAGATAATAGCTTGCCGGATATCAAAGTCGGGGAGTCGTTAACGCTGATTGAATTAGATCCCAAACAACATTTTACCAAACCACCAGCCCGTTTTAATGAAGCTTCGCTGGTTAAAGAGCTTGAGAAAAAAGGGATTGGACGTCCGTCAACCTATGCCGCGATTATTTCGACGATTCAGGACCGGGGTTATGTGCGTCTCGAAAGTAAACGCTTTTACGCCGAAAAAATGGGTGAAATTGTTAATGAACGTTTAGTCGAAAATTTCAGCGAACTGCTCAGTTATGATTTTACCGCCAATATGGAAATGAAGCTGGATAAAATCGCCGATAATGAGCAGCGCTGGGTCTCGGTGCTGGACAATTTTTATGAGGGTTTTACCGAAACACTTGAAGTGGCTAACGCAGAGCCGGATGACGGTGGAATGCGCCTTAATGAGGTGGTATTGACAGATGTTGAGTGCAGCACCTGTGGACGCGAAATGGGGATAAGAACCGGTACTACCGGGGTTTTCCTCGGCTGCTCAGGTTATGCCTTGCCACCTAAAGAACGTTGTACTAACACCATGAATCTGGTTAATGGTGAAGAAGCCGTTAGCGCAGAAGACGTAGAAGATGTTGAAACCGAAGCGTTACGCTGTAAAAAACGTTGTCAGGTGTGTGGCACCGCAATGGACAGCTATTTGATTGACGAACAACGCAAGTTGCATGTTTGTGGTAACAACCCGAGCTGCAAAGGTTTTGAGGTTGAAACCGGACAGTTTAAAATCAAGGGCTACGACGGACCTGTCATTGAGTGTGATAAGTGCTCGGCAAATATGGAGCTTAAGTCCGGGCGGTTTGGCAAATATTTTGGTTGTACCAATGCTGAATGTAAAAACACTCGCAAATTGTTGCGCAGTGGTGAAGCCGCGCCACCAAAAGAAGATCCGGTCATGTTGCCTGAGCTTGAGTGTGAAAAGTCAGAAACCTATTTTGTGTTACGTGATGGTGCTGCCGGGATATTTTTGGCGGCTAAAACCTTTCCCAAATCACGGGAAACTAGAGCGCCTAAAGTGGCTGAGTTACACCGTTTCAGGGATCGCATTTCGGAGAAGTTTTATTATTTGGCTGATGCTCCGCAACAAGACCCTGATGGTCATGATGCGATCATTCGTTATTCGAGAAAATCCAAAGAGCAGTATGTGATGTCAGAAATCGAAGGTAAAACTTCGGGCTGGTCAGCCAGATACAGCAGTGGAAAGTGGATTGAAGAAGCGAAGAAAGCGGCACCAAAGAAGAAGGCTGAGCCAAAGGAAAAGGCTGAGCCAAAGGAAAAGGCTGAGCCAAAGGAAAAGGCTGAGCCAAAGGAAAAGGCTGAGCCTAAAGCCAAAGCCGCTGCTAAGAAAAAGCCAGCAGCGAAAAAGAAAAAAGAAGAGACCAGTTAGTGCCCGTCGAAATGTCGAACCACCCAAAACACCGCTTGGGTACTGCCAAATGGCAGGGCGGGCGCTATGCAGCATCGTCGTAAGACTTATTAATCAATAAGTTAATGATTTAAGCCCGATGATAGTTAACTCGACACATCGCGAGAGTGAACGTTTCGGATGAGCACTAGTTAACTAATGTTTCGCATTGTGGGAGGATTGCAGTAGCAACCTTCGCTTGTTCTACACCTACAACGCGCCATGCTCAATTAGCCGCTGGTGAGCAAGATGCAGGTGAAACAAGCAAAGATCAAAAAGTGAAATTTAGCTGACATCGTGTTTGCTGTGTTCAGGGAGCGGTGGTTAACTAATCAAGGCATCAGTTTTGGCAGCACAAACAAAATCATTAATGTGTAAGCCTTTGATGGCGTGTGTCCACCAGGTCACTGTGACTTTACCCCATTCGGTTAATAATCCCGGATGATGACCCTCAGCCTCAGCCATTTCACCCACCCGGTTGGTAAAAGCTAAGGCCTGGCGGAAATTCTTAAATTTAAATTCTCGGCGTAGTTGCATCACTCCTTCATGAACTAGTGGAGTCCAGTCAGGGATTTGTCCGATAAGTTCGCTCAACTCGGTTTGAGATACTTGTGGGGCATCTCCTTTGCAAGCGATACAGCTTTGTTTAGTTAATTGTGTCATCTATCGAGTTCCTAAAGTGATTATTATTAATATTGCAGTTAAATTTGAGTAAAGTTTAACACGACGCATCTTCTTTTGGCAGATAGACGGTTGGATACATTCCGAGATACTGTGCTTCTTTTAATAGCAGGTGCGTTAAGGTTTATCTGACTCAGGTCAGCAAAATCGTTGATCTTAAAGTATCTTCCAGGTGCCGTGTTCCTCCTCATCGTTATCAATAAATTCGGCACTTTTGGGTGTTTTGGAAATATATTTTGTTGTACTCGCCATAATGAAAATCCTCGTTTAGCCATAAATGTTTGAGTGAGGTGATGTTAAGGTGAACACCTGTTGCTGTACAGATTCAAAAAATGACTAGTGAAGCCATTACAGATAAAGAATCTGTGTACTGTGCTGTGCTGTACTGTACTGGTGTAAGTTAACTCAAACTGTGTTGTTCCAGGTAGGGTTAACGATTCTTTCGGGGAAGTTTATGGCATTGTATGAAGAGGTTGCCGACCATTTACAGCATCTAATTAGGCAAGGCGTGTATTGTCCTGGGGATAAGTTGCCTTCTATTCGTAAGCTTGCTGCGCACAGGTCAGTGTAGCGACCACTTTAGGATCTTTTGAGACACTTGAAGATCGACGTTTGATTGAAGCTAAGGCCAAATCAGAATTTTATGTCACTATGCCAGTCGCAAGTGAAACCACCGCTGAGGCTTATAATACCAATTACATTAACTCACTAAGCTATTTTGGTATCTTCTCTAAATCACCGGGAA
>JBLHHD010000351.1:0-4222 GCA_047614605.1 Alteromonadaceae bacterium | reverse complement strand
TGACGATTTCTTGCCAGAGCGGCGAGTATTACGACGAGAGCGCATACGCGAATGTAACTCACGACGCTTGTCAGCTAACCAATCTTGTGGAGTGATGGTTTCAGTACCGCGACGACCACCTTCACGGGCGCGATATTCACAAAACTCTTCAAACGCTTCGATATCACTGCCAAGTTCATCAACAACCAACTCAATCATAATCGCATCATCAAGGAAACCCAAGACTGGGATATGATCAGGAACAAGGTCAAGTGGATCACTAAAATAAGCCAGTGCACCCAATACATCACGACGTTCTTCGTCAGGAATTTTCCACTCATGATCTTCAATCATGGCAATTAAGGTTTCGAGCTTCTTCAGTCGCAGACTGACAAACTCTGGTACAGTACCCTGTACTTCGGTGGAAAGCTCTTTTGCTTTTTGCAAGATTTGAGCTTCTTCAAGCTTCTCAGCACCCGCCAGGGCTTTACGCATAACTTCACGAAAATAGTCCAAATCACTATCTTGCAGCTCAAACTTTATCTCAAATGCCATTCGCTAATCTCCATAACTGTTGTAACTTACCAGCAGGCAGCGCTAATAAGTATTGCTACCCGTAGCATAGAAAAGCATGAGTACAACCACAAGCTAAATCTGCCCAAATGAACAAATAAACTCCTGCACCAGCGGTTTTAACCCAACGTATTCCACTGGCCGCACAGAAAAACGCCAACTGTTGACACTAGTCGTTAGGGAACAATAAAGATATGGATAAGAAAAGAACACAAACAAAGTAAAGTTGGGGATGATATAAGACAAAAAGTGACTGCTTAACACTTTTTTCAGCCCCAAAATGACCTTTGAACAGTCAACTTGCTCACTGAGTTAATGAAACACTTCAGCACTAAAACGGCTGTGCTTGTTATCCTTCATCAAGCGTGAAAAGTCGTCATGTTTGAGGTGTATAAGGGTGGTATGATCGCCGCCTTCAAGATAAACATCTCCTTGAATATCCAGTAAGTCATCATAGACAATATCGATATTATACGACTGTCCCAGCGGCGGCACTGCACCATGTTCACAATCGTTGAACATGTTATAAACTTGCTGCTCTTTAGCCAGATGAAAACTACGGCTTAAGTCATCATCCAACTTACCCATATTCACTTTGTGACTGGCCGGTAATAAAGCCATTAAAAAGCGTCCTTCATGGTCTTCAAGTATTACCGCTTTAGCCACTTGCTTCATTGGAATCGCTGCAGCTATCGCCGTACCGGCAGAATTATAAGTAGGTTGATGTGCTATCGTATCGTAGTTGACATGACAAGCGTCTAAGTAATCATGCATTCGCGTTGAAATTGCCATTTTTTTACCCTCTAGTTTGCAACCAGAGCGAGATCATTTCAATCGCATCGCAGCTTAAGTCAAATCCATTAACAGCGGTGCACAGCAAGCCTGATAAGGCTAGTTTAAGTGGATGATCCCGTCCTGAGGAAATAACAGCATAGACTAATTTTTAAGCTGCTGATGGTTTTTTGGTCGATTAGATTGACACAGAACAAAAAGAATAATGATTTACCCGATCAGGCAATAGATACTCTAGACAAAAGGTAACTACAGCGTCTTGCACCATCAACGATGTGCTCTTTGCGCTGCACGTCAACATCTTCACCAAGTATCTGGCTGAAGATTGATAACTCAGAGCGGCAGAAGTTTTGGCAGGCCGATGCAGCTTCACAAATAGGACAATGATTTTCATAAAACCAAACGCCATCATCAACCGCTTCAACAGTGACCATATAACCTTCTTCGGTGCGAATTTTGGCTAATGCCTGCGCTTTTTCGAGCAAGGTGTTAGCACCAGTCAGTGCCTGTGCGTAAATCTCTAATGAATGGCTTTCGCGTTCAGCGATGAGTTTGTCGAGACCTGGCTCACCAAAAACTTTTTGGACGGCTTCAATCAGGTGCAGGGTTAAGTCATTATGCCGATCAGGAAACCGACTTTGCGCTTTTTCGGTGAGTTGCCAGTAACGGCTGGGGCGGCCTCTTTTTTCAACCCGGTCAAATGTTGACGCCAGCTCCTGGTGTTGCAAAGCCTGCAGGTGCTGCCTTGCCCCCATTGAAGTCATATCGAGCAATCCGGCAAGGCTTTGCGCCGTTTGTGGACCACGGGTTTTGAGCAGGTATAATATTTTGTCTGAACTGATTGATTTGGCCATAATCCGGGCATTATAACCAGCATTTAAATAAATTAAAAACTTTATTTAATCTCAGTTAACCGCAGCTTAGCAATCAATGGTCGGCAAACGTTTTCATGACTGAGATCATTTTCGGTAGTTCGTCGACAAAAGTCGCGATCAAATGGGGATCAAAAGCCGACCCTGCATGTTTTTGTAAATAGCTAACGGCCTCTTCTACTGGCCAGGCTTCTTTGTAAGGTCTTTTGGTGGTCAGGGCATCAAATACATCACAAATAGTGGTAATACGGCCTTCAATAGGGATTGACTCTCCTTTTAACCCAGAGCAATAACCCGTCCCATCCCAGCATTCATGGTGAGACAAGGCAATACTTTTGGCCATTTGAATCAACAATGATGAACTATCACCGAGAATTCGCTCACCGTAGCGGGTATGTTCTTGCATGATTTTCTTTTCAGTTGCCGTTAACTTTCCCTTTTTTAACAAAATGTTGTCCGGGATACCTATCTTGCCAATATCATGCATTGGCGCGGTTTTTTCAATCATATAGGCTACCTCTCCCGGTAACCCGATAGCTTTAGCCAAAATACCGGCATATTTACCCACCCGGATAACATGCAAGGCCGTTTCACCATCTCGAAGATCGGCAGCAACAGCAATGCAATGAATTAAATTATCCGTGGTACAGTTAAGCTCCTGAGTCCTTTGTGCTACTTTTTTTTCAAGCAAATCATTGATTTGCTTTTGCATTTTAAATGCCTGCCTAACCTTAAGCAGATTACGCACCCGTAATGTCACTTCACTTTGATTGAACGGCTTGGCAATAAAATCATTGGCTCCTTTGTCCAGCGCTTCATTAAGGGCCTCTTCCCCTTTTCTACCCGTTATAATCAAAATAGGAAATTCGTCAATGGTCTTGTGCTGACGGGTATTTTCAAGTACCTCATAACCAGACATGTGAGGCATTTCTAGATCAAGTACCAGCAAATCATACTTTCTATTTGCCAACATCAAACGTACCTCCAGTGGATCTGATATGGTATCAACCTCAATATTCGGGTCTTGCTCAATAAGCTTGGATAATATTAACAAATTTGTAATTGAATCATCACAAATCAGCACTTTACTTTGGCTATAATCCTCCATTTTATCTCCTCGGCCGTTTTAACGACGCCAATAAAAACACTAACTCTGCATAATAATCATACTAACCACTAAACTATGGCCGCAAGTAGCAAGCCTGTCAAGACGCTCAGGGCAAGATCATGAAAGGTTTTTATTTATCATGAAAGTATGATCAAATAGAACAATCTACCCTAATAATTTATTTTACCGATGACCCACTCGATTCAAGGACACTTTTCTTCAATTACTGATAGACGTCAAAATAGAACATCCTTTGATTGATATTATTATCTTATGCATTTGCGGGGTGGTTTGCGGTGCCGATGGTTGGTCTGATATTGAACAGTTTGGCCTTACGCACAAAAACTGGTTACAAAAAAGGGGATTGTTACCCAACGAAATTCCCGTTGATGATACTATTGCGCGTGTAATGTCATCATTAAACCCCACTGGGTTTCAATCTAGTTTTATCAGTTGGATGGCGAGTTTATTTGAAGTCACTCAAGGTAATATTATCTCGATAAATGGAAACCCCCTTAAGACATTCGTTTGACAAAAAGTCCCGTAAACCTGCCATTCATATGGTCAGTGCTTTTGCGAGCGGTAATGGGGTCGTATTGGGGCAAATAAAAACGGCAGAGAAATCGAATGAGATCACCGTGATACCCGCATTGTTAAATTTACTGGATATCAGGGGCTGTGTTGTTACGATTGATGCCATGGGGTGTCAGGACAAAATCACGAAAAAAATAGTTGATGGCGGTGCAGATTACGTCATCGCCGTTAAAGATAACCAAAAAACATTATATGAAAACATTCAGTTCTTTTTTGATGAGGCAGAAAAGCAAAAATTTAACCATACAAACCATGACTATTTTGAAGAAGTGGACAAAGGCCATGGACGCTTGGAGACCAGAAT
>JBLHHD010000350.1:0-4229 GCA_047614605.1 Alteromonadaceae bacterium | reverse complement strand
GTGTGATGTCTTTGTTTCTTGATGGTTTGATTATCCACTTGAGGGGCAAACAGGAAGGCCGAGAGCCAGAGCCAGCTAAAAAGCAAGTCACTAAAAATGATATTTTACGTAAAATTCGTATTGCCCTAGAACTAAAAGCCGAAGATATGATTGATATATTGGCGTTGGTTGATTTTCGTATATCCAAGGGCGAGTTGTCTGCTTTTTTCAGAAAACCGGGGCATCGAAACTATAAAGACTGCGGTGATCAAGTATTGAGAAACTTTATTGCCGGTTTGGTTAAGCGCAATCGTAGCTAGTGCCCGTCGGGAAACGCTAGTTTCCATCTGCCAAATGGCAAGGCGGGCGCTATGCAGCACCGTAGTAAGGCTTATCAATCAATAAGTTAATGATTTATGCCGATAATAAACTAAGTCAATGCACCGCGAGACATAGTGTTTCGGTTGAGAACTAGTTAAAAAGACAAAACAGAAAAATCCAACCATTGAGTTGCTGATTGGATTTGATGGTAAAGTGATGAAACTAAGACGGATTAAAATGGCCTAATTTTAATCCGAATTGGGGTCACATTTGAATTTGAATCGACTGCCTGTCGATTTCAGTCATACCATTAACCACCAGCAAAAATGAATTATCGATCATTCTTTGTATCTCGGTCTCTGGTATGCTGCAATCGAGAATAATCGTATTCCAGTGGCGTTTATTCATATGATAACCTGGTACAACCGAAGCGAAGATATCCCTCAGCATAACGGCTTCGTCCGGGTCACATTTTAGGTTTAGCCAATGACAATCACTGTCTTTACCCATTGCCAGTGTCGCAAACATTTTGTTTTTGACTTTATATACTTTTACGTCTGAACCGAAGGGATGTCCTTCAACGGCTTGTGGTTTGTTTAACAGATAAGTTTGTGCCTGTTCAAACTTCATAGATTATCCTTATTTTTTGATTTTATCGGCGCATATTGTGTTTGAGACAAGTATAAACCTTTGTCATGTATTCTGCGGGAAATATTGCGTAATTGACAAGCATTTTGTTCCAAAGTGGAATTTAAAGGCAAACAGTCGTCAACAATCAATGATCCTGGGATGATAAGTCACAAAATTCGATAGGGTTATTATGCGTTGATAACAATTCTATCTTAGCGTGTAAACACTCGATTTAAGCGGCTTGTAGTGGAACTCTCTGACCGGTCATGGTCAGTTGTTGATTGCTGTATTGGGGTTTGAGATTATGAACTCAGTTTATATCAACACCGAGATGTATTCAATACTGGTAAAATTTGCCACGTAAATGGTGCGAAATGCTGGATGACCATTCTCGATAAGTTCAATGGCTCCGATACCGACTGATTCAGTGAGGCGTTTAACGTTTGAAAACGGAGAACTGTTTTGGCAAGATAGCATTTAAGTCATTGCCAAATTGTCGTCGGATGGGCTGTGGGAGGGCTTTAAATTCTTTGAGTGACTGTTTATTGATAAAACGAAATTCTCTCATGGTAATCGTCCTTAATCTTTCTTCGCCGCTGCTTTAGCTGCGCGTGATAAAGATACTCAATGAGTTGAATGTGAAAGTCTTATCAGACTATCGTTCAGTTTTTGGAAATTCGCAACTGGCCGACAAACTTAGTATTGATTTTAGATTCCTCTTTAGGGTGTAAATTAACCTAGCTGATGTCAAAGAAGATAATCTGGCAACATGCTGCTGATTTTTTATCATTGCAGTGGTACAATCTGCGTCGGTCTGAATTTAGGTGAAGTTTTTAGTGCGAATTTGGTTTATTAGTGTCTTTTTACTGTTGTTTACCGTACAAACGGTCGCTTTGGTGATCGAGTCTGATACGGGCAGTAGCCATGACCCAATCCATCATGCCCTTGAAAGCGGTCATGTTGAGGCTGAGCAACAGGGCCAGGAGCATCTTCATTTATGTCACCATCATCATGGCGAGCATAGTGCTAAAGTATTACCCCAACCCGTGGCAGTTTTTCTAACTATTGCTGAACAAAACACCGCGTTTGTTTATACCGCCCACTACCAAAATATTTATCCACATTGTCATTATCGACCCCCTATTAATCAATAATTTGGCTTATCTGCTAGAATTTTATCATCAGTGTATTGTCATGCATTGAAATTAGAGAGTTATCGTTTAAGGGATCATTTTTCCATGAGTTTTTCAATTTTACATCCACTTGGTGTGGCGAGTTTTCATCGCGCCAAAAGTTTGGGGAGCCGTTGCATCTGGCTTATCCCGGTTATTTTAGTTTGTGTTAATCCGGTTAACGCCGCACCCGCATCTACAACTGATGGCGTTTGGGCTAATTGGGTATTGCAACAGGTCAACTCTCACCCACAAGTCACTGCTGCCAAACAAACCATGAAAGGCGCTTTACAATCGGCGGATGCTAAAACACAGCCGATTTATAATCCGACACTCGATACACAATACGAGCATGAAGGCGACGACAACAATTATTTGGTTGGTGTCAGCCAATCTGTTGATTGGTGGGATAAACGCTCAACGTACCAGCAACAGGCTCACTTTAGCCGGGTTGTGGCAGAGCAAACCTACCATAAACAGGTGCAATATCAAGCGGCTCATAGTCTCAAAACATTGATCCGTTGGCGCTCGGCTAAACAGCAGGCTGATATCTCTTTGCAACTCGAAGAACAGCTCGATACCTTAATTGAGCTGGTGTCAAAAAGACAAAGTAGCGGCGATTTGGGTGAAATTGACGCCCAGTTGGTTTATCTGTCACTGTCTGGTCGCCTCAATGAAACCGCATCGGCTCAAGCACAATTGAGAAAAGTGACCGAGCAGGTTTATGAGTCGATGCCAGCCTTTAATGAGCAACATCAGCCAATCCCCCAAACATTTTGGACGTTGGGTAAAGGCAAACAAAACACCAGCGTTGAGCTGGCTGAGGCTGTGGATAGTCATCCTGAGGTTGTTACCGCCAAAGCTCAGTGGCAATTGATGCAACAAGGCGTTGAATTAGCTAAAAGACAAGCTAAAGCCGATCCCACATTTTCTTTGGGCGGTGGTAAGTCCAATGGTGAAAATGTGGTTGCTTTGTCAGTCTCAATACCCTTGTTTGTGCGCAATAACTTTGCTGGACAAACCGACGCTGCTGTTAGTAACTCGCTGGCAGCAAAAGCCACTTATGCCAGTCTTAAACGCAAAAAACGTCATGGTATCAAAGGGACCAGAGCGGCTTTAAACGAATATCAACAACGTTATCAGCGTTGGTTATCAGTGGTTAAAGACAGGGTTGAGCGCAGTGAAGTGCTATTAAATAAACAGTGGCGCTCGGGTGATTTGAGTACCACTGAATTTTTGTTGGCGTTGGAACAACGCTCAAAAGGGCTGATTGCCGGTATTGAATTACGTACCTCAGCTCACCTTGCTCAAATTGACTGGTTATTACAAACCGGTCAACTAATCCATATTTTAGATGGATTTGCCACCAATGCCGCAGCGAATAAGGAATAAGTTAATGAATAAATCATTAAAAAAAGCGATCAATAAACGGGTTGGAAAATTAAGTGTTTTACTACTGTGTAGCCTGTTTTTTGTTAACCTTTTAGTCGCGCAAGTAGTTGCGCAAGAAACCGTTAAAAACGATGGACACTCGCATCAGCCAAGTGCGGCAGAAGTTCACGAACATGAAAGTGAAAAGCACTCAGGGCAACTTGAGCAAAAAGACGATCACGATCATCAAGAAGGGCATGAAGAAGAATCTCAAGGGGTTGCACTGAGTGATAAACAAATGGCTCTGGCTGATATTAAAGTCACCACAGTGACCGCCAAGGCAATGGATTATCAGGTCTATGCGCCGGGGGAGGTTAAGGCCAATGGTTATACCACCTACCATGTCTCACCTAGAGTCGATTCGGTGGTATTACGCCGTCATGTTGTGCTTGGCGAGCACGTCACTAAAGGTCAGGCTCTGGTTACCATGTTCAGCGAAAGTATGGTTGATGCACAGGCCGCTTATTCGATTGCCTCGTCAGAATGGTTAAGGGTAAAGAAGCTGGGCAAAAAAGCGGTGGGTGGCAAGCGTTATGTTACCGCTCAAACCGAATTTAAAGCGGCCAAGGGCCGTTTGGTGGCTTATGGTTTGGTCGAACATGCAATTGAGCGCTTGTTAAAAGGGGATGATCCGCTGGGGGAATATATTTTATATGCACCGATTGATGGTGCGGTTTTGACGGACGACTTTCATCA
>JBLHHD010000349.1:0-4239 GCA_047614605.1 Alteromonadaceae bacterium | reverse complement strand
AATGGGTTAGAAGTTAAAAAATAGTAGGGGAAAAAACTTAAGCGAAGAATTTATCATAACCTCGCCCTACCCGATAGTGCAGTGATCACAAAAACCGATGACAACCGTCATTGACCCACATTAACGCCTTTAAAGGGGTCGGCAAAGTCAATCGACAACAATACCAGCAAGGTATTGGCCGTTTCATCGTTAGTATAATTAACCTTGATTTTGTCACCCGCCATACAGTTTGGCGCATCACTAGCGTTTGACGCACTGGCATCTGCTGAGGTTTTAAATTGATAAGTGGCCTGTTCATCATCTGCACTTAACCATTGCAACAGCCCACTGCCAATGACTTTGCACTTTTCAAGTTGCTGCTCATGACGGTCAACCTGATACAACATCGCCCCCTCTTTAATCGTGATCAAATGATTGGCTTTGGCAAACCGGGCATATCGCTCAATGGGTTTACTGTAATCAAAAAACACCGATACATTAAAAATAATTAAAGCGATAAAAACCACCCAAAACAGTGGCGGAAACTTCTTCATATTAATACCCGAGGTTTTGTGCTTATTACTCATCGCTATGCTGGCCTGTCAGTTAATCGGTCGCCATTGTAATACATCATTAAGCTCAAGGCAGCTTTTAATTTATCAACTGCGACAAGATTAACTTTCAAATAAAGCGTAAGTTTTGCTTGATTTATAATAATTACTTGTTATAGTTTACCCATTCCCGTAAGGGTGAACTCAGTAACAAACGAATCAATGAATGAAGGTGAACTTATGAAACACGATGCAAAAATGACCAATGAGAAAATGGCAACTTATTTAAAACAAATCCGCAACGACGAAAACTACACCATGCGAGCCCTAGCCGACGTACTGGGCACCCCACACAGCTTTATTGGCAAAATAGAGCAACAAGGCCGCCGACTCGATGTCGGTGAGTTTATTCATTATTGTAAAGCGATGAAAAGAGATCCCGCCGTGGTTTTACAGGCGATTATGGGTTTGTAGAGCGGCTTGAAATTCACGGACGGATTGAACCAAGGATGGTTATTGCAATTGTGCAGAATGCGTGGCGATTGTGATCATGAGCGCAATTGAGTTTATTCGGCCCGCCTCTCTAATCTAACCAGGAGTCTAAAACACGACTCAAATTAGTCAATGATGTGTTGTGCTTTTCACTCTCCATTTTACCTATATTTATTAATTTCCATTTTACCGCTGGCAAATGTTGGATCTGCTGGGCAGGAGCCAAAGACCAATCCGGTGAACCCGACTTAAAAGACATTAAGAAATCATAATCTTGCTGATTAAAAAATGGCTTAAGCGTTTGCAGTAAATCTCCTTTAGTTTTATTCAACGCTTCCAGCGAAACAATATTAAATGTCATCCCTTCAAACTCTTTGTGAAATGCGTCAGTAATATCTCGCCACTTCGGCTCCATCACCTCAGCAATAGGTCGATTGTGACTCAAGGTATACGCAATAAAGCCATTGAAAATGTCTCTGGTGATCCCATCAGACTCAAGCAGCATTTTCACATCATACAAATCTCTTGGGTGTTGTCTGTCTAATGCAGCACAGATCTTGCCACCATAAAGATCTGCCATAGAAATGACCTGTATTTCAGCAAACCCGATTTCATCCTCGACTTTCTCTACCACAGGCATTTCAACAGGCTCATATATAGTGCCACGCGCAACGGGTGACACCTCAATTTTAATCTGAGCAATGTCTGTAGACACGATAATTCTCATCTCGTCTGGCTTACCATCCCCAATAGTGGCCTTTACTTTAAGAGACTTTTGCAAATCAATAGCAATTCTTGCCAACGCATTTCGTACGTTACCAAGCGCCAAATCAATATCCACTGATAATCGGGGGAAATCGCGAACAAAGAGGTTTATAGCCGTGCCACCTTTTAAGGCAAAGCACCGCTCTTTGGCAACAAAGGGCAAAGCGCTGACGAGTAGCTGCACCTGTCGATAATATATTGAGCCTTTATCCATTATTACTGTTCCAAACTAAAGTTTTCAGGTACTGTGATTTGATAGCGCGTATCAAAACGACCACCTTTTACGATTTGTCGTTTACCCGCACCAAAGTCGATGTGGTCCTCGCTTAACCGCTTTAACCATGCATGATTGTAATAGCGAGCCAAAAACAAAAACAGACGTTTGGCTTTAACCGACTTATAGCGCTCTAATAATGATTGTAATCGGCGCGGACTTAAATTGACTAAGCCTTGAAATAACTCGGCGGCATGCTCAAATGATAGCTGTGATGGTACTGCCTCCAGCACCTCTAAAATAGCCAGTTCTGGTGTGCTTACCCATATTATCTCTCCCTGAATATCCAACTGTATCAGATATTTATCGTTCACACTAACAAGTTTGACTGTTGAAACAATGTATCTATTTTTATCTGATAACCGGGCAAACCAACTAGGTAATCGGTCTTTAGTCGCTAACGACAACCATATTTTTTCACTATGCAATGGCAAGTAGCTGAGTGAAATCAACCTTTAATAGGTCGCGACGCAATATCTAACCCATCTTCAGAAAGCTGATGATTTATCGAAACCATCAGCTTTTCAAGTTCTTCATTTCCTATAAACAAATTTAATCCTTTCCAATCCCATTGATGTACTTTTGGTTAAAACCTAACATTATTAGACGGAAGAATCAGTGTATCAACACGGATTAAATCCACCTTTCATAACTTAAATTTTAGATACAGTAAAGCATTACCCCTGCATACTCACAACTTGGATGATATTTTTTCACTCAGATCAGCACAAAGACAGAAGCTTTCCGTCTTTCTTACGTTTTGCTTTAATACCAATGACATTATTGGTTGATCTACTTGTGAGCGGCCACAGCCGACGGTGCCCCTGTGCCCCGAAAGCGGTGTAAGACTGACCACTAATTTAATGTGAATGGTATCAATACACACCTCGTTCCTAATCCCTATCTCAAAATCCGCACATAAAAAAACCAACAGTTACGTCGGTTTATTTATATGGCGGTGAGGGAGGGATTCGAACCCTCGAAACGTTACCGTTTACACACTTTCCAGGCGTGCTCCTTCAGCCACTCGGACACCTCACCTAATTCTGCAGCGCCAGCGGTATAGCTGCTAACGCGGCGGCTATACTATGGAATTTGGCCTTGGATATCAAGGCTTATCTGTGATTTATGACAGTTTTTTTGGGCTGGTTTGAAATTTAAGCGTTTCCTTTGACTTTTAACTTCAACTCGGTGGCGAAGCTTAGCATTCTGTCCAGTGGGACCAGGGCTTTTTCGCGGATGGTTTCATCGACAAACACTTCATGCCCTTCACCGTCTATCAGGGCTTGCTCAATCGCTTGTAAGCCGTTCATTGCCATCCAGGGGCAATGAGCACAACTGCGGCAAGTTGCGCCGCTACCACCCGTTGGGGCTTCGATAAAGGTTTTGCTAGGTGCCAGTTGCTGCATTTTGTAAAAAATGCCGTTGTCTGTGGCAACGATAAAAGACGGGTTGTCCAACTCCTGGCTGGCTTTGATAAGCTGCGAGGTAGAACCAACCACATCGGCAATTGCTACCACACTTGCAGGTGACTCTGGGTGAACCAATACCGCCGCCTCAGGATGGGCTTTTTTGAGGTCTCTTAAGGCACTGGTTTTAAATTCGTCATGAACAATACAAGCACCCTGCCACATGAGCATGTCGGCACCAGTCTGGTTTTGGATGTATGAACCTAAGTGACGATCAGGTCCCCAGATTATTTTCTTACCTTGGGCATCAAGATGATCAACGATCTCCAGCGCAATACTTGATGTGACTATCCAGTCGGCACGAGCTTTAACGGCAGTAGACGTATTTGCATAGACCACTACGGTGTGATCTGGGTGATCGTCGCAAAAGTCTGAGAACTCTTGTGCAGGGCAGCCTAAATCGAGTGAACAGGTCGCTTCAAGTGTCGGCATCAACACGGTTTTTTCTGGGCTGAGGATTTTCGCTGTTTCCCCCATAAACCGTACACCAGCAACGATGATGGTGCTCGCTGAGGTGGTTGCGCCAAACCGAGCCATTTCTAACGAATCAGCAACACAGCCTCCGGTTTCTTCTGCCAGTGCCTGAATGTCAGGATCAGTATAATAATGGGCAACCAATACGGCGTTTTTAGCTTTTAACAGCTCAACGATCCGGGCTTTGTATGCGGCTTTGTCAGCCACACCCAACTCGGCAGGTTTAGGCGGAAAT
>JBLHHD010000348.1:0-4242 GCA_047614605.1 Alteromonadaceae bacterium | reverse complement strand
TCGCGTTGTCCATAGGCTTGAAAGTTAGTATTGCCGTCGGTGTCGTGGATCACCCGGCCAGTCATGGGGATAAGCATCTTGTCGACCTTATCCATAAGGCCGACTTCTTTAAGCGGATGAATGCCCCGGTTAGCCAGAGCCAGGTTGATTGAGCGTCCGGCAGCAATATTGCAGCTGCGCATATCGGCTCGTCTTTCAAAAACACTGACCTGATAACCCCGTTGGGCAAGGTAAATAGCAGTCAAGGAGCCAACAGGACCTGCGCCAATAAGTGTGATATGTGGTGTGCTCATTGATTGTCCTTAAGTAAAACAACGGGTTAGGGTTTGGACAAATTGGTAAGTGTCCTCAAAATTATTGTACAGCGGTACCGGTGCGCAGCGGATCACGTTAGGCTCACGCCAGTCGGTAATGACTCCGGCAGCCTCAAGGGCATTGTAGATATCTTTACCGGCCTTGCCATCCATTCTGACGCTTAATGACAGCTGGCAACCCCGTTGTGAGGGGTCAGTTGGGGTGATGATATGAATGCGGTCGCCCATTTGCTCTTTTAGCAAGTGCTCCATGTAACCAGTTAATTTTAATGACTTTTCGCGTAATGGACCCATACCGCCGGCTTTAGAGATTACATCAAGGGAGGCACGAATAGCAGCCAGTGAAAAAATGGGCGGATTACTCAACTGCCAGCCCTCAGCGGTTGGCGTGGGGTGAAATTCGTTAGCCATTTTAAAGCGAGTGGTTTTATCATGGCCCCACCAACCGGCAAAACGGTTGAGTTCGGTGTTGGTGGCATGACGCTCATGCACAAAACAACCGGCTACGGCACCAGGGCCCGAATTTAAGTATTTATAGTTGCACCAACAGGCAAAATCGACATCCCAGTCGTGTAATGCCATCGGCACGTTACCAGCGGCATGAGCTAAATCAAAACCCACCATAATGCCTTTGTTGTGACCCCATTGGGTGATGGCTTTCATATCCAGCACCTGACCGGTGTAATATTGCACTCCGGGTAACATCAACAAGGCAATACTGTCGCCCTGCTCATCAATAATGGCTTTAATATCATCGGGATGCAGCAGTTCTTCACCGTCTCGGGGTTTGACAAAAATCATCGCCTCTTTAGGGTCAAAACCATGATGACGTAACTGCGATTCAACCGCGTAGTGATCCGATGGAAAAGCATGATCTTCAATGACAATTTTATAGCGCGCTTTAGTGGGCTGATAAAACGATACCATCATTAAATGCAGATTGGTGGTCAGTGAATTCATACAAACCACTTCGTTGGGCTGGGCACCGACAATTTGCGCCGATTGCTCGGTTAAAAATTCATGATAAGGCATCCACGGGAAATCCCCTTCAAAATGCCCTTTAACCCCCAGCGTTTGCCATTGGATCAGCTCTTCATTGATGTATTGACTGGTTAGTTTGGGCTGTAGCCCCAATGAGTTACCGACAAAATAAATTTCATTGTCGCCATTGGCTTGTTTGGGGATATGAAACTCGTCACGAAAGGCTTTTAACGGGTCTTGCTCGTCTTGCTGGCGGGCAAAAGCTAAAGTATTTTGATATTCCATTAGGGGTTCTCTTGAGTCAGTGGAATTAAAGTCGGACGGCTCGGGGCAGCATCCAATTCAAAGGGGGCGATCTGCAGGTTCAGCAAATATAATCCGTCTGCAATCGTCGGGGCGGCATAAACCATTTCGGTAATGGTTTTAAAGCTTAAGACCTGCTCATCAACAGTGCGACTTAACGGCTGTACTTGCCAGAAGGTATGGTGGCAACTGAGATTACCCTCATCATACATCCGGTCAACAGATGGAAAGTCTACTAACAGGTGTTTGACCCCACGCTGATTGAGATAATCAATCGCATCCAGACTAAAAAACGGCGGGTAATGATTTTCATCATAATGCATCGCTTGTTTTTCTATGTCATTGGGCAAGGTGCGTACTACCAACGCTTCGAGCTCGGTATCATCGACACTATCGAGCAGTTCAACCAACGATGCCTTGTCGATAAGCTTGTCGCCGTTATCCAGCGCAGGTTTGTAGTTATCGGTTTGGCCACTCACAATCGTTGGCGACACGGTGATCAGTGTTGCAGCTAACAAGCTGTCCTGGAGCAATTGGTGAACACTTAAACGCTCATCAATAATATGCCCGACACATTCGGTGTGAGTGCCGTTGCAGTGAGGCACCATAGTAATTTGGTCAACATTACAAGCTCCGCCACGGCGGGTGTCACCCACAAACCCACCGCCTTCAACGGCTTGCGAAGTGGCAGCTGGTACACCAAAGTGATTGGGTTGTTCACCATCGAAATTAACTGCGATGGCAATGCTCTGGGCCTCAGCTAGTTTTACCTGATAGGCTTTGTGGTTAATGGTTGCGGTTAATTTCATGGCATAAAAATCTCTTTGGGCAGGTTCAGCCAGTCCAGCGCGGTACCATGTAATAGCTGGGCTTGAACATCGTCACTATAGTCGCTGGTTTGGATAAGCTTACCCGGTTCAAGTTCACCTAGAGGGAAGGGGTAATCAGACCCCAGCGCAATACGATCGGCCCCCATCAAATCAATCATATAATCGAGTTTGGCTTTGTCATGTACCAACGAATCGACATAAATGCGTTTGAGGTATTCGCGGGGGTTAACGTCATTATTGACGGCACACAGGTCGGGGCGAACATTAAACCCGTGCTCAATACGACCAATAGTCGCCGGGAACGAACCGCCGCCATGGGCAAAAGCCACACGTAATTTGGGCAATCGCTGTAGTACTCCGCCAAAAATCATTGAGCAAATTGCCCGGGCGCTTTCGGCGGGCATTCCCACTAGCCAGGGTAACCAGTAATCGGGCATCACTTCTTTGCCCATCATATTCCAGGGATGGACAAAAACGGCGGCACCGAGTTGTTCGGCAGCGGCAAAAATCTCGAAAAACGCCGGTGCATCGAGGTTTTTGTCATTAATGTTGCTACCAATTTGCACTCCGGCAAGGCCCAGTTCGTTAACGCAGCGTTCTAGCTCTTTGATCGCAAGTTCGGTTGATTGCATTGGTATGGTGCCAAGCCCAATGAAGCTTTTTGGTTGGGCTTTAACAACCCCGGCAATGTGATCATTTAAAAAACGGGATAAATCATAAGCATCAGCGGGTTTGGCCCAGTAACTAAACATAACGGGAACGGTTGAGAGTACCTGCACATCGATGCCAAAGTCTTGATACTCTTTGACCCGCACATTTTCATCCCAACAATTGGATCCTACTTCACGAAAAAACTTGTCGTCTTGCATCATCCGGGCGCAACCGCACTTATGGTGATCCAGATGAATAAAGCCGCCATAACCGTATTTTTCTTTCAAGTCAGGCCAGTTCTTCGGCAGGATATGGGTGTGAATATCAATTTTAAGGGGTTTTTCAGCCATTATCCCACCTGCAATTTGTTGCTGTTGGGCATTACCGTGCCGCACTTGTCGCAGGTGCGATTTTGTTCATCATCAAAGAAGCGGGCGAACACCTCCTGAAAATCGGTTTCGATATTACGCAGGGGGAAATATTCTTCATAGAGTTTGTGATCGCAGCTTTCGCAAAACCACATTAATCCGTCACTTTCATCAGGAATAACGCGTTTGCGTTCGACCACCAGGCCGATGGAGTTTTCAAAACGCACCGGTGAATGAGGGATCCGCGGAGGTAGCAAGAAGATATCACCGGCTTTGAGTGGATGGACTTCGCGTTTACCATCGATCATCAGGCGCAGCTCCATTTCACCTTCGAGCTGGTAAAAAAACTCTGGGCCTTCATTAAAGTGAAAGTCGCGACGTCCGTTGGGGCCGCCCACGACCATGACAATGAAATCGCCATCGACAAATACCGCTTTATTACAGACTGGCGGTTGCAACAGGTGGCGGTTTTCGTCAATCCATTGTTGAAAATTAAACGGGGGAATGATTTTAGACATTTAACTACGCTCCTGATTCTTGTTTTTGATCAATGGTGGCGATGCACTTGAGTTCAATGGCAATGGGGGTGGGCAAACAGTTGATTTCAACCGTGGTACGACAAGGTTGGTTGTCGGCAAAATACTCGGTATAAAGCTTGTTATAGGTGGCAAAGTCATCTTGCATATTGGTCAGAAAAACCGTGACGTCGACCAGGTTTTCCCAGCTTGAGCCAGACTCTTCGAGTATCCAGCGCACGTTGTCAAAGACACTGCGGCATTGGGCTTCGATATCATA
>JBLHHD010000347.1:0-4246 GCA_047614605.1 Alteromonadaceae bacterium | reverse complement strand
GTCTTCACGCCCCGTCATTTTAAGGTAATCGATAGTTTGCTCATCGATATAAAACATCGCCGCTGTTGCGCCAAATTCTGGTGTCATGTTAGAGATAGTCGCCCGATCGCCTAATGTCAGGTGGGTGACCCCTTCGCCATAAAACTCCAGGTAAGCGGAGACGACTTTGACGTTACGCAAAAACTCGGTTAACGCCAAGACGATATCGGTGCTGGTAATGCCAGGTTGTCGTTTTCCGGTCAACTCTACGCCAATGATATCGGGCAAACGCATGTAAGATGCGCGGCCAAGCATTACGCTTTCGGCCTCAAGTCCACCCACACCAACTGCGATAACCCCAAGGGCATCAACCATCGGTGTGTGACTGTCAGTACCAACCAAAGTATCAGGAAAAGCCACCCCATCACGGGCCTGAATAACCGGTGACATACGCTCCAGATTAATCTGATGCATGATGCCGTTACCCGGAGGTATCACATCAACATTTTTAAAGGCGGTTTTGGTCCAGTTGATAAAGTGAAAACGATCATCGTTACGACGATCTTCAATGGCTCGGTTTTTTTCAAAGGCGTCTTTTTCAAAACCGGCGTGCTCTACTGCCAGCGAGTGATCAACGATTAACTGGGTGGGTACTACCGGATTTACTTTAGACGGATCGCCACCTTTAGCGGCAATGGCATCACGCAAACCAGCCAAATCAACCAATGCGGTCTGACCAAGAATGTCATGACACACTACACGGGCCGGAAACCACGGAAAATCAAGGTCGCGTTTACGTTCAATAAGCTGTTTAAGTGAATCAATCAAGGTGTCAGGGCTACAACGACGAACCAAATTTTCGGCCAACACACGAGAGGTATAGGGAAGTTTGGCATAAGCGCCAGCTTGAATGTCATCAACGGCAGCCTGAGTATCAAAATAATCTAACTTGGTGCCGGGCAAGGGTTTGCGGTTTGTATAGTTCATCACTTAAAATCCACGAGTAATAGTAAAAGACTCAGGGGGCTGGAAAAAATAACCGCCTTAATGATCAGTTATTTTCGCCAGCCCCCTTATATGAATAAACAGCGACCTGTTGCAGCAGGTCGCTGTTTATCAAGACGCTTATCTTGCGCTGATGGGTGTCACTGTTCTTGGCTCCGAACCGGTGTAATCGGCACTTGGGCGAATAATACGGTTATTGGCCCGTTGCTCCATCACATGGGCAGCCCAGCCCGTTAAGCGTGAGCAAACAAAAATCGGCGTGAACAACTTGGTTGGAATACCCATAAAGTGGTAAGCCGAGGCATGGAAAAAGTCCGCGTTACAGAACAGTTTTTTGCTATCCCACATAAACGCTTCACAGGCTACCGAAATGTCATAAAGTGAACTATCACCAAATTCTTCAGCCAGTTTTTGTGACCAACCTTTAATAATGGCATTACGCGGATCACATTCGCGATAGATAGCGTGACCAAAACCCATGACCTTTTCTTTACGTTCGAGTTTGCCAGCCATTTGTACTTTGGCATCTTCTGGTGATTTAAATTGCTGGATCATATCCATTGCGGCTTCGTTGGCACCGCCATGCAAAGGACCACGTAATGAGCCGATAGCGCCAGTTACGCAAGAATACATATCCGATAAAGTCGATGCACAAACGCGGGCAGTAAAGGTTGAAGCGTTAAATTCATGCTCGGCATAAAGGATTAATGATACATCTATCACCCGGCGATGTAGTTCAGATGGGGCTTTGCCAGTTAACAGTCTTAAGAAATGACCGCCGATAGAGGCTTCGTCAGTATTACAGTCGATTTCGACGCCATCATGGCTGTAACGGTACCAGTAACACATGATCGCCGGAAAAGCCGCCAATAAACGGTTAGCCGCTTGGTTTTGCTGGCTAAAATCAGTTTCAGGCTCTAGGTTACCTAAAAATGAACAACCCGTACGCATGACGTCCATTGGATGGGCGCTGGCCGGTATATGTTGCAAGACTTCTTTTAGGGCTTGTGGCAGGTCACGTAGCGGTTTTAATTGTGCAATATAACCATCCAGTTGTGCCTGGTTTGGCAGTTCACCGTTAAACAACAAATAAGCCACTTCTTCGAATGTGGCGTGCTCGGCTAAATCAGAAATATCATAACCACAGTAAGTTAACCCCGAGCCCGATTTGCCCACTGTGCAAAGAGCGGTTTCGCCTGCGCTTTGACCGCGAAGACCGGCACCGCTGAGTTTTTTATCTACCATTGTAATCACCTAACTTTAATTTTTTACCAATATTTAATCGGTGCTTGTCAACAAAAAACCGATTAGTGGAATTCGTCAATTGAACAGAATTACTTATTTTTGCCCTGAGCAAACAAACTGTCTAGTTTTTGTTCATAATCGTGATAACCGAGGTAGTCGTACAAATCCATACGGGTTTGCATGGTGTCGACAACGTCTTTCTGATCGCCCTTTTCCAGTATAGAAGTATAGACCATTTCTGCGGCTTTATTCATCGCTCTAAAGGCGCTAAGCGGGTATAAAACCATTGCTGCACCCCATTCGCCCAACTGCTTTTTATTCCACAGTTCGGTTTGACCAAATTCGGTGATGTTGGCCAAAATTGGCACGTCTAATGCTTCTGAAAACGCTCGATAATGTGCTTCGGTTTTTACCGCTTCGGCAAAGATGCCATCAGCCCCGGCAGCCACATAAGCTTGAGCTCGTGCGATAGCCGCTTCAAGCCCTTCTTGAGCAAAAGAGTCAGTACGAGCCATGATGAAAAAGTCAGGATCAGTGCGGGCATCAACCGCCGAACGGATGCGATCAACCATTTCTTCGATTGAAACGATCTCTTTATTAGGGCGATGACCACAGCGTTTTTGGGCCACCTGATCTTCCATATGTACCGCAGCGGCACCAGCTTTTTCCATATCACGCACGGTTTTGGCAATATTAAATGCCCCGCCCCAACCGGTATCAATATCGACCAGCAATGGCAAATCACAAGCAGAGGTGATGCGTTGTACATCGACCAATACATCATTAAGCGAGGTCATTCCCAAATCAGGCAGACCGTAAGAAGCGTTGGCAACACCACCACCGGACAAATAAATGGCCTGGTGACCAATTTGCTTTGCCATCATTGCACTGTAGGCGTTGATAGTGCCGACGATTTGTAATGGTTTGTTGTCAGCTAACGCTTGACGAAACTTTTTACCTGCGCTCATGATTTTCTCTCTTTGTGTGTGAGGTTAATTTAAAAAATTTTGTTTATTTTGTACTTGATAATTTGCGTTTGATATTGTTCTGCGAATATGAAATATGGCGCTTCATCAGCATTTCTGCAAGTTCTTCATCTCGATGGCTGATGGCTTTGACGATGTGTTTATGTTCATCAAATGCACTGGTGATGCGCGGACCTGTCATACCAAGCTTCACCCGGTACATACGCACCAGATGGTAAATGCCGTCGGTTAACAGGGTGATCAGTTGATTGTTTTTGCTGCCGAGGATAATTCGGTAATGAAAGTCGACATCACCCGCTTCTTGATAGTAGGACTTATCGGTGGTGACTTTTTCAAAGTGGGCATTGAGTAAATCGTTTAAACCGGCGATCTCTTCGTCCGTCATGTTTTTTGCTGCCAAGCGAGCCGCCATACCTTCTAAAGCGCCCCTGATCTGGTAAAGCTCAGCCAACCCTTCAGCGGTTAAAGCAACCACTCTAGCCCCAATATTGGCTTTGCGTTCAACGATATGACAAGCCACCAGACGATTAATGGCTTCGCGGATCACTGCCCGGCTAACACCATACTTTGTCGACAACTCGGTTTCGCTGAGTTTAGAGCCTGCATCAATCTGTCCTTCAACAATCGCAGTTCTTAACTGAAAAAAGGTTTTATCCGCTACAGTAACAACTTTTTCGGTAAAAAATGACATGGTGCAGAAAACCCCTTGGCAAATGACTATTTGTCGACAATATAGTCTCAAAAGCAGGGTTTGTCAAATAAAAACTGTAATATTGTCGACAAAGAAGGCTGTGCAGTGAAAAAAGGAAAAATACAATTAAGCCAGAATAGCCCGGAAATTAAAGCGTAAAAACGACACAAAAGGTCGGTTTTGACCATTGATGAAGGCAATTAATGTGGCTTTTCGTTGTTGGGTATCTTTTATCTTGCGTAAGCTTTGGCGTAATGCTTTTAAGGCATTACCTCTGGCTTGGGGTAACCCATCTTTATTTAAGTTTAGTATATCAATGGCATAACGGGCTTTTGCTACG
>JBLHHD010000346.1:0-4247 GCA_047614605.1 Alteromonadaceae bacterium | reverse complement strand
TTAAGAGTAGTATAAAATGGAATTTTTGTCGGTGCTTTATGGTGAAAACCACCGCGTGTCACATTATGGGTAAATTGGCCGATTGTTATCTTTTAAGATAATTTACGCATAAAATAATCCCAGTGAACAAAACAGACTAAAAACCGGCTCAAGTTGGGCAATTAGCGCCCGTCCCAAAATACCATTTGGGTACTGGTAAAGGGCAGGGTGAGCACTATGCAGTGAAGTCGTAAGGCTTACTAATCAATAAGTTAATGATTTCATCCCATTTTAAGCAAACTTTCTGCAACGCAGAAGGTTACGTTTCGGATGAGAACTAATTATGCAGGGTACAAAAGCATAACAGGTTGACAATTCGAGCTGTTTCCAATAGGTTATGCATGAGATTTTATCACTGCAACAACCGCTAATTTTGGGTCATTGGTCGGGTTGACGTTTCAAGCGGTTTTTTAAGCATCGTTCGGTCCTGTCGACTATAAGTTAAAGGCACTCAATAAATCAGCAAACTCTAGCATACTCAACAGTTAAAAGTGTTCAGTACCGTCACCTTGGTAGATGCACTTTTGACGCGAATGAAAACCAATTAGGGCATTAAGATAATGAATGAGCGCGTAACGCAACACGGATACGACATCAATGGTGAACTGTATAACTTTGTCAACCAAGATGTTTTGCCCGGAACCGGTATCGAAGCTACCGCCTTTTGGAAAACCTTAACCGATATTTTCAGCGAGTTTACCCCGCGAAATCGCGAGTTGCTGGCCAAACGTGAGCAAATCCAACAACAAATTGACGCCTGGCACTCAGACACGGCCAATCAACCGATGGATGCCAATAAATATCAGCAGTTTTTAACCGATATCGGTTATATCGTTCCAGAGAAACCCGATTTTTCAATTACCACCCAAAACGTTGACTCAGAAGTCGCTACCGTTGCTGGTCCTCAGTTGGTAGTGCCTTTGATGAATGCCCGTTATGCACTTAACGCTGCTAATGCGCGTTGGGGTAGCCTTTATGATGCGCTTTATGGCACCGATGTTATTTCTCAAGACGATGGCGCTGAAATTACCCAAGCATTTAACCCCGCCCGTGGTGCCAAGGTTATTGCCTATGCTCGTGATTTTCTTAATAAAAGTATTCCATTAAACGATTGCAACCATAATGACGCGACTAATTACCGTGTTAAAGACGGCCAGTTGCTAGTGACTTTGGCTAACGGTGACGAAACGGGTTTGGCTGATGCTGACCAGTTTGTTGGTTATCAGGGTGAAGCGGATGCACCAACTGCTATTTTGTGCGTTAACAATGGCTTGCACATTGTTATTCAAATTGATGATCAGCACTCTATCGGTAAAACTGATGCTGCCGGCGTTAAAGACGTGATGATGGAAGCGGCACTCAGTACGATTCAAGATTGTGAAGATTCGATTGCTGCGGTTGATGGTTCGGATAAAACCGCTGTTTATCGCAACTGGTTGGGTTTGATGAAAGGCGACTTGACTGAATCTCTCGAAAAAAATGGTAAAACCATTACCCGTAAATTAAATGCCGACCCTGTTTATACTGGTGCCAAAGGCGACACAGTTACTTTGCCAGGTCGCAGCTTACAGTTTATTCGTAACGTTGGTCACTTGATGACTAACAATGCGGTATTAAATAGCAAAAAAGAAGAAATGCCAGAAGGCATTTTGGATGGCATCATCACCAGCCTTATCTCAATACATGACCTTCAAGGCAATGGCGTGCATAAAAACAGCCGGGTTGGCAGTATTTATATTGTTAAGCCTAAAATGCACGGTCCTGAAGAAGTGCTGTTTACCTGTGACTTGTTCGGTGCCGTTGAAGCCGGTTTGGGTTTACCGGTTAATACCATTAAAGTGGGTATTATGGATGAGGAGCGTCGCACCTCGGTTAACCTTAAAGAATGTATTCGTGTCGCCCAAGAACGTGTGGTATTTATCAACACCGGCTTTTTAGACCGTACAGGTGATGAAATTCATACCAGTATGCTGGCAGGCCCTATGGTGCGTAAAGACGCCATGAAAGATGAAAAGTGGATTGCCTCTTACGAAGCTCGTAATGTTAACATCGGTTTGCGTGCTGGCCTTAAAGGCAAAGCACAAATTGGTAAAGGCATGTGGCCTGTTCCCGATCAAATGGCTAACATGATGACGGTTAAAATTGGTCATCCTAATTCAGGAGCCAACTGTGCCTGGGTACCTTCTCCAACAGCGGCTACTTTACACGCCATGCATTATCATGCGGTAAAAGTGAGTGACGTTCAGGAGCAAATGCTTAAAGCACAAGATACGACTAGCCTGACCGATTTGATCACTATTCCATTATTGGCTGATCCGAGTTCGCTTAGTGCCGACGATATCAAAGCCGAATTGGATAATAATATCCAGGGTTTGCTGGGGTATGTTGTGCGTTGGGTTGATCAAGGTATTGGTTGTTCAAAAGTGCCTGATATTTTGGATGTTGGTCGTATGGAAGATCGCGCGACTTTGCGTATTTCGAGTCAGCATATCTGTAACTGGTTGCATCACAAAATTTTGACCGAAGCGCAGATCATGGCGTCATTAAAACGCATGGCAGCAATTGTTGACGGTCAAAATGCCGGTGACAGTAACTACCTGAACATGGCACCAAACTTTGATGACAGCATCGCTTTTGCCGCTGCTGCTGATTTGATTTTTAAAGGTGAAGTACAACCTAGTGGTTATACCGAACCGCTATTGCATCAAAGTCGTATTGCCGTTAAAGCTAAGTAAACTAACGCTTAGCACAAAAGAGGGGGACGATGAATTTGGCTGAACAATCCAACGATACCGCCATTGCTTCATCGCTCCTTGACGAGCCGTCTGTAGCTAAACCTGCAGACGGCAATATTCGTCAAAAGAACAAAACCTTAATTCTCGAAGCGGCCAAACTAGAGTTTGTCACTTATGGGTTTAAAGGAGCCTCGATAAAGCGCATTGCCGAAAGAGCCGGCTTACCCCGCGCCAATATTCATTATTACTTCAACAATAAAACCGATCTTTACCAGCAACTACTCAACCAGATTTTACAGGTGTGGAATAGTACCTTTGATACTATTAACGCCGATGATGACGCTAAAACCGCGTTAACTGCTTATATTCGCGCTAAAGTGATGTATTCGAAAACCGATCCTCAGGCGTCGCGGATTTTTGCCAGTGAGATCATTCATGGTGCGCCGCATTTAGAACGTTACTTAAGTACTGAGTTTAAACAATGGGTGCAACAAAAAATCACCGTGATCAATATCTGGATTGAACAGGGACAAATTAATAAGGTTAACCCGTTACATTTACTGTTTTTGATTTGGAGTGCCACCCAGCATTACGCTGATTTTAATATTCAGGTTCTGTCTGCCATGGGTCAATCGCAAATGGATGAGCAAGATTTTGAGGAGGTAGTGGAGTCTTTGACTACAATTATATTAAGCGGCTGCGGGATCCGCTAAAGTAGCGCTTAGCAAACCACTTTTATTCAACGCTTTTTATTAACACTTCTTATTTAAACGCAGGGGAGAAAGTTATGCCGGTAATGACTCAGTTTATTCAAAACTTGCCCAAAGCCGAATTACACATTCATATCGAAGGCAGCCTAGAGCCTGAGTTAATGTTTACCATCGCCCGGCGTAACGGTATTAGCTTGCCTTATAGCAGTGTTGATGAAGTTAGAGCGGCTTATCAGTTCAGCAATTTACAATCATTTTTGGATATTTATTACAACGCCGCCAGCGTATTACAAACCGAGCAGGATTTTTACGATCTGACCTGGGCTTATCTGTCACGTTGCGCCAAAGAGTGTGTCATTCACACCGAAATATTCTTCGACCCACAGACTCATACTGAACGGGGCATTGCTTTTGAAATTGCCATGGCGGGCATGACCCGGGCAATTGAGGATGCAAAAAACCAGCTGGGGGTCAGTTGCTTGTTGATCATGTGTTTTTTACGTCATTTATCCGCTGATTCGGCGATGAACACTTTACATCAGGCGCTCGATTTTAAGCAGCATATTATTGGCGTGGGTTTAGATTCATCAGAAATGGGTCATCCGCCCGAGAAATTTCAAAACGTGTTTGAAAAAGTACTGTTAGAAGGCTTTTTAACGGTTGCCCATGCGGGTGAGGAGGGGCCGTCGCAATATATTCGTGATGCTCTTGAGTTGTTACAGGTTACCCGCATCGACCATGGTGTGCGCTGTATTGACGACCC
>JBLHHD010000345.1:0-4253 GCA_047614605.1 Alteromonadaceae bacterium | reverse complement strand
GAAAAGCAAATTGGACTGATTGGTAAAATCGGTTTGAGCAATTATATTCAGTCGCAAATGGGCTAATTGAGAAAAGGGTGAAGAATGAAAGCTGAAAAGGGCATTAATTTAAATTTGAACAAGGTTTTGGCCGACCAGTTGATTGCGATCAACCAATACTTTTTACACGCCAGAATGTTCAAAAATGAAGGTTTGGAAGTGTTGAATAAAAAAGACTATAAACAGTCAATTTTAAAAATGAAACAAGCTGATTGGTTGATTGAGCGTATTTTGTTGCTTGAAGGATTACCAAACCTACAAAAACTGGGTCGTTTACGTATTGGTGAAACGCCTAAAGAGCGTCTAGAAGCCAACATGGAATTTGAACTGGAATCTGTGGCATTAATCAAAGAAACCATTAAAATGTGTGAAGCTGCTGGTGATTACGTTAGTCGCGAGTTACTCGAAAAACTTCAGGTTAACGAAGAAGAGCAAATTGACTGGTTAGAAGGTCAGATGTTTATTATTGAAAATGCAGGTATTGAAAATTATTTGCAGTCGCAGATGTGATCAAATCAGTATTTATCACCCGCTACTGAGCTGCAAATAATTGCCTCAATGTGTAGCTTCAAACGCCGGTTAATCCGGCGTTGGTGATCTTAGGCTATTAATGGCTGATCTCTTTGATATTTTCGCCAGTTTCCCAGTCGACACACTTTTTAAGCCAGCGGGTTAAATAACTCGGTAAATTGGTTTGCATATCGCGGAAACAAAAACCGAGCAAGTATTCTCTGTCTTGTGTGAGTTTTTGCATGTAGATAGGTTCATTGCTAGTCTCGTCGAGAAAACCAAGTACTTTGATATGGCTGCCTAACGGAACCATTTCAATCGTAATATTGGCCAGGCTTCCAACCCACAGTTTTTTGTCAACACCACTTAACTGCACTTGTAGAATGGGTTTTTTTTCTGGACCAGGTTCTATTTTGACTACTTTACCGTCAATGGCAATGAGTTTGCCGATATGTTTTTCGACCAGCTGACCCTCAACATAATAAGACTTGTTAAAGGTAGGCAGCAGATCAACCGCCGGGGAGGCGCAAGAGGTCATCATCAATGAGGCCATCAGCGTAGGCAGTAATACTTTTGATAGTGCTGGTTGCAGTGAAAATGTCTTCATTTAAATATCTCCGTAATACGTAATAGTTGGTGCTTCATATCATAGCAGGGGTAAAACACCCTTGTCAGAGTGATTAGTTATTGTTTAGCGCTTTGTACCAGGGAGTAAATCAGATCCAGTGCTTGTCTGGCGGATAATTCATCTGGTGATATCGACCTTAACTGCTCAATTACCGGATGTGGTGCAAGTTGCTCCGCTTGAGCCAGCGATAGTTGAATCGCTTGGGTGCTTAAGGGCTTGTTCTCTTTGCCATGACTCTCCAGTATGCTAAGCCTTTGTCTGGCATTGGCAACTACACTTTTTGGCACTCCGGCCAATAATGCCACCTGTAAACCAAAACTCTTGCTGGCGGCGCCTTCTTGCACTTTGTGCATAAAGACGATGGTATCACCATGCTCAACGGCATCAAGGTGAACATTAACCAGTGAGGGTAATTGCTCAGCCAGTTGGGTCAGCTCAAAATAATGGGTAGCAAATAAGGTTAATGCCTTAATATTCACCGCCAAATTTTCGGCACATGCCCAGGCTAAAGACAAACCATCATAAGTGCTGGTACCACGGCCTATCTCATCCATTAATACCAAACTTTGCTCGGTAGCATTGTTTAGTATATTGGCAGTTTCTGTCATTTCAACCATAAAAGTTGAACGACCGGAAGCGAGGTCATCTGACGCTCCAATTCGGGTGAAAATACGATCAATAGTGCCAATGGTTGCGCTTGTAGCCGGAACGTAACAACCAATGTGGGCCATCAGGGTTATTAGGGCTGTTTGACGCATATAGGTGGATTTACCACCCATATTAGGGCCTGTCACTATCATCATCTGACGCTGTGGTGACAGTGATACCGGGTTGGCAATAAACGGTTCATTCATTACCTGTTCGACAACTGGATGGCGTGCCCCCTCTATATTTATTTCAATAGCATCGCTGAGTTGGGGTTTACAGTAATCAAGGCTCTGTGCCCGTTCAGCAAAGCAGTTAAGTACGTCAAGCTCAGCCAGTGCCGTGGCGGCTTGCTGTAGTTGTGCAAGATGAGGTAATAGCAAATCAAACAGTTCATCATAAAGCACTTTTTCAAGCGCGAGTGCTTTACTTTGGGAGCTTAGAACCTTATCCTCGTGCTCTTTTAGTTCGGGAATAATATAACGTTCATTATTTTTCAGGGTTTGGCGGCGGACATATTCAATAGGCACTGAATTGATGTAAGATTTACTGATTTCGATGTAAAAACCATGCACCCGGTTGTAGCTGATCTTAAGGGTTGGAATACCGGTGCGTTTTTTTTCACGGGCTTCAAGGTCGTCAAGGAAGTTGGTTGCGCCCTGATGTAAGTCACGCCACTCATCTAACTCTTTGTTGTAACCTGGAGCAATCACGCCGCCGTCTCTTATTAACACGGGGGGTGATTCTACCAGTGACCTTTCGAGCAATGTTAACAACTCGGGAAACTGTGGACTGTGGGCAAGAATTTGTTGCAGTTTTTCACTGTGACTCAAATGCAAATGAGTGTGTAAATCAGGTAACTTCTGTAAAGCAGTACGCAAACGGGTTAAATCGCGGGGCCGGGCCGAGCGCAAAGCAACCCTTGCCATAACCCTTTCTAAATCACCAATCGGCTTTAATACCTCAACTAGATCAGGATAAAATTGTTCATCAATGATCTCTTCCAGTGCATCATAACGCCCTTGTAATGCCACTTTGTCGCGTAAGGGGCTGTGGATCCAGCGTTTTAATAATCGACTGCCCATAGGCGTAGCTGTTTTATCCAAAACGGCAGCCAGTGTATGCCCGGTACCACCTGAAAGGTTGTAGGTCAACTCCAGGTTTTTGCGGGTGGCGGCATCCATGATAATCGACTGATCATTTTGTTCGAGCAAAATTGCTCGAATATGGGGCAGGGCAGTGCGTTGGGTATCTTTGACGTATTGCATGATGCAACCGGCGGCACTGATGGCTAAGGTGGCTTTGGCAACCCCAAAACCAATCAGGTCTTTGGTTTGAAATTGTTGAGTCAATAATCGCTGGGCGGTTTGGTGTTCAAATTCCCATTCTGGTCTGCGGCGTAATCCGCTGCGATTATCAATTAATGCCATCGCTTTAAAGTTGTCTGGATAAAGCAGCTCGGCCGGATTGGTTTTTTGCAGTATCGCCAGTACGTCTTCTGCGGATGACAATTCAATCACTAAAAAACGGCCAGAGTTAATATCCAGATAAGCGTAGCCAAAATGATCCCGCTGTTCGTATATAGCTGCCAACAGGTTATCTTGGTTGTCTTGCAACAAGGCTTCATCGCTGACGGTGCCCGGGGTAACAATACGAACCACTTTACGTTCTACAGGGCCTTTGGAGGTAGCAGGATCGCCTACCTGTTCACAAATGGCAACTGATTCACCGAGCTGTACCAGCTTCACCAGGTAATTCTCAACGGCATGGTAAGGAATACCGGCCATTGGGATAGGCTCACCGGCTGATTGCCCCCGTTTTGTTAATGAAATACCCATTAATTGCGAAGCCTTTTTGGCATCGTCGAAAAACAATTCGTAAAAATCACCCATACGGTAAAACAGTAAAATATCCGGCTGTTCTGCTTTTAAGCGAAAATACTGTTGCATCATAGGGGTATGTTGGGATTTGCTGCTGGTGTTTGAAGACATAATAAATCCGCTGGACCGTAACGTAATGTTACATTGAACTAACAAAATAAATGGACGCGCATTATCGGCTAAATTGCCCCTGAACACCACTGCCATACGAGAAAAATATGCAGGGACAAAAATTGGAGCGAACAATTTATCAGCCGTTGATAAAACGGTTTGACCGGGGTATTGGCAGCAAGAAGTGATTTTGGTGATAATTTTTTTCGACCAAAAAACAATCATTTAGAGATAGTTTGATGATATTCAATAAAATAAAACTTGCTGCTGTACGACCATACAGTATACTTAACCCCATCAACCGCTAAGCGCCCGGTAGAGACTGTTTTAAAACACAGCCTTGTAGTGACTGGCAACTTAGTCAATAATCGCCGCCTGCGTCAAAATGGCGTAATATCAAAATTTTGGAGACCACCATGGACAACAACAAACAAAAGGCT
>JBLHHD010000344.1:0-4257 GCA_047614605.1 Alteromonadaceae bacterium | reverse complement strand
AACATGGGGCAATCCTGTTCCGTGACTTTGGGCTTAAAGATAGCGCTGATTTTGAACGTTTTGCTCAAGCTATTTGCCCCGACTTATATGGCGATTACGGCGACTTACCCAAAGAAGCTGGGGGCGAAAAAATTTATCATTCAACCCCTTACCCACAAGATAAGCCAATCCTCTATCACAATGAAAGTTCACACATGAATCAATGGCCTACCCGCCAGTTTTTCTTCTGTGTCACCCCATCCCCTATCGGTGGTGCCACGCCAATTGTCGATTGCCGCGAAGTGTACCAACAACTTGACCCACAAGTACGTGAACAATTTGAACAAAAACACTTGTGTTATGTGCGTAATTTTAGTCGCAATATCGATGTCAGCTGGCAAAATTTCTTTAAAACCCAGGACAAAAAGGTGGTAGAACAAAAGTGTCAAAAAGCCGGTATCGAACTGCAATGGTTAGCCGATGATGGCCTCCGAACCCGTGAAATACGCCGTGCCATCGTCACTCATCCGGACAATGGAATGAAAACTTTCTTCAATCAAATCCAGCTGCATCATGGGGCGTTTTTACCCACTGAGGTACGCCAGTCTCTGCTCGAACTAATGGGCAAAGAGGGTTTACCACGACACGTCTATTTTGCTGATGGCAGCGAAATCAGTGATGAGCTAGCCCTTTATACTTATGAGATTTACGAGAAACTGTCGGTACGATTTGAATGGCAAAAGGGCGATTTAATTTTGCTCGACAACATGGCTGTTGCTCATGCCAGAGACCCTTTTGAAGGTGAGCGACGCATTAATGTGGCGATGGCTCAAATGATGAATGAAGCGCAAATTCAAGAGCAAGAGCAAAAGACTATTCACCACAGACCAGGGCAGGATGCCCGTGGAATCGATTTATGCAGGAGCAATCATCCAGGCACAGAGGTCACAGAGGAAAAAAAAGGTCATCGTGTGGGACAATTAAGAGGTAACTCATAATGCTTGATAACAATCTCACAGTCGACCAAGCGAGCTTTGCCTATCCGTTAAGTGCTCAGCAAAAAATAGTATGGGACAATCCCGTTGCACAGCCACCAGCGATCTGCTGGGAGCTTGATGGTGAGTTCAGTGCCAGCCAATTGCATGATGCTTTGCTTGAACTGCTTGAGCGTCATCAAACCTTAACCCAGCAGTACCCACTTCAAGCCGGGCTTAAATACCCTCATCAACAGGTAGCCACAGATATTGCATTACACTGGCAGTCGTTTGTGCAACAACCCGACACTGAGGATCAGTATCAATTGTTATTTGATACCACAGCCAAAGCGCCACTTGGCTCTCACGCCTGTTACTTTGCAGCAAGCCCCTATCTTAAAGCTCGCTTATGGCTGAGCCTGCCCCGTTTAGGTTGTGATACCCACTCGATTGGCGTTTTACACCACGAGTTGGGGCTGTTGCTGCGAGGTCAATCTTTACCAGCACTTGAGATTGATTTTAGCCAGTTTGTTCAATGGCAAGACGAATGCCTTGACCCCACAGATGAAGATTATCAGGCTGCGCAAAAGCTTATCATCAAATCCACCGCCAACGGGTTTGCACACAACCCCTCTGCGGACGGGCCAGTTAAACAAGTCACCCTTCGCATTGATGCGCCACTACGCACCCGGCTAAATAACATTGATATTCCCCTGCCCGCTTTGTTTGTTGGGGCCAGCCTTTTGGTCAATCAAACGCTAAGCAGCGATAACCCAAGCGGTAATAAAAAGCCCACTCAGTTGTTTGAACTTAATTGCCGAGTGTTTGACGAGCTTGAAGGTTTGGTGGGTAACATCGGCAAAAACGTGCCGCTATGCATCGAACAGTACGACAACGATACGCTATTGGGTTATATCCAGCGGGTTGCCCAAAAGCTTTCACAGTTGAATAATGTTGCCGAATATCTACCGCCAACATTCATGCCAACACAACAAATGAGCCTGAGCTATTTACCGCTGACAAACCAAAAACCGCTTAAGCTGGTGCGATTACAAGCTATCCACCCAACCAACAGCAGTCTTTGCATTATCAATCACGGCGATGAACTTAATTTACAACTGACCTTTAACGGCACTGATGAGGCCGCCAGCCAATACCAACTATGGCTGCAACGGTGGATACTGGTCCTGCAACAAATAACTGACCAAACCGAAAAACCACTGAATCAACTCAACATTTTATTGGCCGATGATCAGCGTTTAAACCAACATTCACAAGGCAAAAAAGTCGCCACCAGCGATGTATTCATCAGCGATAAGCTGACACAACAAGCGCTTAGAACCCCACATAAAATCGCCTTAATTGTCGGCCAAACACAACTGAGTTATCAGCAGCTTAACGTTCAGGCAAACCAGCTGAGCACTTATATTTTCAGTCATACTCAAGGGAGAAACTTACCTGTTGCCCTGTGTATGCCGCGCAGTCATTTAAGCATTATAGCGATACTCGCTTGCCTTAAAGCGGGTGCGGCATTTGTGCCTTTGGATATTGAAGATAACCCTAAGCGCACCGCCCACTTGCTTAGTAGCATCAACCCAGCATTAACCCTGACAGATGAGACCTTTGCCAACCTTCCAGCCTCTAGTGTTAAACACTTTACCCCCTCGATCGGCTCAGCAACGCTGGCTTATATCATCTACACCTCAGGCACCACAGGAGCGCCCAAAGGCGTAAAAATCAGCCATGGCAACCTCAATAACTACACTGAGGCGATTAGCCGCCGCTTAAACTTCACCGAGGGCTTGAGCTACGGTTGTGTTTCAACCCTCAGCGCCGACTTGGGTTACAGCGCCGTTTTTAGCGCATTATCTAACGGTGGCACACTGCATTTGCTCGATCATCAAACCGTCACCGATGACCGTTTGTATCGTGATTATTTGGCCCACCATGCCATTGACGTGATTAAGATGGTGCCATCCCATTTACAAACCCTGATCAACAATGCCGATATGGCCAATGATATAAATAGTCCCGCCATCACCGGATTATTGCCCAAACAACATTTGTTGCTCGGTGGCGAAACCTTGTCATTAACCCTGCTCGACCAGTTGTTATCACCGCAACAAGCGGGTTTGCATCAATGCCAAATTCACAACCATTATGGGCCAAGCGAAGCGACCATCGGCTGTTTTAGCATTAACCTCAGCCGCTTGCCTGTCGCCGGGCGGCAGATAGCAGCCTCAGCCCCCATCGGACAAGCGCTGGATAATGTCGCCTTTGCCATTGTCGATGAACAAAATCAGCCAGTGCCGCAGCTATGTGCTGGGCAATTGATTATTGGCGGAGCAGGTATCAGTGCAGGTTATTGCAATGCCAGCGAGCAAGAACAAAACCGCTTCTTGTCATTTGTTTTTACCCCGGGGCAACCCCCGCAACCCGCCTACCGTAGTGGCGACCGCGCAAGGTTGCTCACCAATGGCTGTCTGGAGTTTTTAGGGCGTATTGATGCGCAAGTTAAATTACGCGGTTACCGTGTTGAACTGCCAGCCATAGAGCAGGTGATTATTCAGCACCCCGGCGTTAGCGCCGTTAGTGTCGGTTTGCACCAACCAGTCAATGCAGCCCCGCGTTTAGTCGCTTGGTGGGTTGCCAGCTCATTTAACTCGTCCCCTGAAAAAAACCATCTAATCAACCACATCAATAGTTTACTGCCTGAATATATGTGCCCTGCCCAATGGCTGAAACTGCCTCGTTTGCCCTTAACCCGCAACGGTAAAATTGATAAAAAGCAACTGCCCGACCCAGACCAAGCATTAACCGCTCAACAGCAATACCTTGCCCCACAAACCCAGCAAGAACAAACGCTCGCAGCCGTATGGGGAGCCTTGTTGGGGATCGCAAAAATCAGCCAAAACGATCACTTTTTCGAACTCGGTGGTAACTCACTAACCGCCACTCAGGTGGTGGCAACATTACGTCAACGTACTGGCAAAGCCTTTTTGGTGGCCGACTTGTTTGATCACCCCACCTTGTCAGGTCAGGCGGCTTTTCTTGATGGTTTGAGCGAACAAAGCGAACTCGGTCAACTAACCATTAAACCCGTTAACCACACCGGCAATCACCCTTTATCTCATGCCCAGCAACGTTTGTGGTTTCTTGATCAACTTAACCCCGGCAGTGCGGCTTATAATGTGCCCGCACAAATTCACTTTACTCAACCCGTTGAATTTATACGAGTCAGCAACGCCATCAATCAATTATGGCAGTGCCATGATGCCCTGCGTTTACGCTTAAGCCATCACCA
>JBLHHD010000343.1:0-4261 GCA_047614605.1 Alteromonadaceae bacterium | reverse complement strand
AGTATGTAAACCCAAAAAAAATGGTTGAAATGCCACACGAATAACTCGTGAGTGCTTAAAATAAAAAAGGGATATGGGCCTGTTATTTCACTTGCAATTTGGCGCTAATAGCCTGTGCAGTTAAAATATCAGGCCATGGGTTTTTGTTGCGCACTTGACTGGGAAAGCTTATACAGCTGATCCAAAGACAGACAAAAGGCACCAAAGCAGTCGCTTGGGGATGGGCAATTCACCAACAATTTATTATTATGACAATTCATATTTCTCTCTCGAACCTAAGCTCTAAGCGCACAGTAAAGTTGCTGGCGATTAAATTTAATTTGTTCGGGGAGTTTGGGGGGCTTGGACAGATAACGACGTTAATCGTTAACACCACCAGAAACTCTCCACCATTATGGTGACAGTCGAAGGGATTCAGCCCATTCGCCCGACAATAAATCAAATCAACTGATTCATCATCTCGGCGCTAATCCCCCTCGCTATACAGTCAGTGGAGTTTGATCTCCTCTTGCAAGCTACTTGGTTAACGCTCCTCTTCCGGCCCTTATCGATAAGGGTGAAGCCATAAAAACACGTAACTAAAGAAATGTCAATCGTTAGTTTGCTATATTTTGGGGGATGGCTTTTGATATTACTCATGACATATGGTTGGACGAGGCCGTTATCACGAGGGAAAGAGTCAATTTGGCAACAGAATATGCGTGATCTCACCTTCAGCGTTTGAGTTACGACCCATCACTGACCTCGATATTAAAAAACTGGCCAATCAGTCATAAAATGGCCTAAAATCACCAGTAATAAACAAAATCGTAGAATTCCACACCCCCTCTAACATCTTGATTTTTATCGTTATTATCGTAACAATCGCATCCAAAAAGACACTTCATAAAAGCAAGAATTATGCCACTATCCCGGGCTTGTCCAACAATCGGTTCAAATTGTGAACAAGTTAACATTATATTTTACTTTTACGCACTGGTTAAAACAAAGTCGCCGCTAACCAGCTGCTGACCATTAACAATTATTGCCAGGCTGTGTAACCCTGGGTAATGTTTGCGGGTTGAAAGGTTCTTGAATGAGTGGGTTTTGTTGATGATTTTTAATGCCTGATCGTAATCTGCTTCACCGATTTTAAATAACTTACGAGATTGTTTGCCACTGCTTTTCATAAAATCAATGGCATATTCAACCCTCAAATGACCAAGTTTATCTTGTCGGGATTTTATCGTAAAAGAATACTCCAACGATGCCTCAAACGCCACCTCAGTGGGTAAGGTAAAACCCTCAATGATCACATGTTTGGGGTCGAAAAAACCGAACAAAGTTAATATTTCTGGCTGTGCCTTTTTAAGTAAGGTCCGGCAACCATGTTTAACAATCCAGTCAGTATCACGGTTTTTACCGTGCCAGCTTATCGCCAACTCAATCAACAACTCAGGATTGTCTTTGGCAATATCGTTGAGATTGTTTGCGACACTACGCCTGACATATTCGCTGTCGTCACATTTTAATGTTTCGAGTATCACCAATACCGGCTGGGGATCGTTTTTAAACGCCGGTAATGCCATCGCCCAGGGCAACCTTGGTCGACAACCTTCTGATGCCAAACGCCGCAAATGGTGATTATCGGCAGTGGCCCAATCGAGCATTTGTGCCATCATTTTTTCGGGGTATCGTTTAATAAAAGGTCGTACGGCAAATTCGGCGGTTGAACCTTGCGTAAACACCATCAATGCCTTCATTGAAGCGTCAAAGTGATCCAGGCCGTAAACTTCGACAAAATCAGCAAAAAACATATGAGTCATGCCGCTAAATGAAGCAGATGCCTGGATTAAAATATCCAGGCTATGCGGATAATCGTCTGGCAAAAAATCATTGAGGCAATGGCTGATATGGCGCATTCGCGCTTTAAGCTCCCTGCCCTGCCAATCTTCATCTAAAACTTGGTGGCTAAATGCCTGACTGTCAAAAGCGCTGTAAGTCGCTGTTATAGCCTCACACAGTGACTGAATAAGTGGTGGGTTAAACTGGTTTTTTAACGGCTCTGGCATGATTTATCGCTCTTAAGAAAACAAAATAGTCTTATTACCCTGGACAATAATACGGCTCTCAAGGTGGGCCTTAACCGCTCTGGCCAGCACAATACGTTCGATATCAGCGCCGATGCGAATTAAGTCTTTTGCCGAGCTTTCGTGGGTTACCCGCTCAACATCCTGGTCTATGATAGGCCCTTCGTCCAAATCGGCGGTGGCATAATGAGAGGTGGCACCAATCATTTTAACGCCCCGGTCCCAGGCTCTGCGATAAGGGTTTGCCCCTTTAAAGGCTGGTAATATGGCATGGTGTACGTTGATCACTTTACCTTTGCGCTTTTGAGTAAACTCAGCCGACAAAATTAACATGTAACGGGCTAAAATGGTCAAATCAATATGATGCTTGTCCAGTAACGCCGCCACTTCTTGCTCTTGCCGTGCCCGTTCAACTTGTTGCTGTTGTGGGTCGGCAAACGTTTTCACCGCACAACAGTAAAAAGGAATACGAAACTTTTGTGCCACACTTTCAAGGTGAGGGTGATTAGAAATGATCAGCGAAACTTCACAATTAAGCTCATTTTGCTCATGTCTGACCAATAAATCATAAAGGCAATGGGAGGTTTTGGTGACCAAAATAGCCACCTTTTGGCGTTCATCCGAATAATGAACCGACCAGGTTAACTCCAGTTGTTCAGCCAGCTGGGTAAACCCTGCTGCCAGTGTCTTTCGAGTCGAACTCATCTGTTTGCCGTCGAGTTTCAGGCGCATAAAGTACTGCTTTTCAGTAGTATCAACATGCTCCTGACAGTCAATAATATTCAGCCCTTGCTGATAGAAAAAGGTGCTAATTTTAGCCACCAGCCCTTGCTGGTCCTGACACTGGATTAAAAAGGTAATTGAGTCCATAACATCTTTGATATATAAGGATAAAAAGGACAGCCATTGTGGCATATTCATACCCGCAACGGTAGCTCTTATCTTGACGTTTTACACCGTAGCTGTTAGTAACAAAACTGCGCCAGAGCGGTTTTTAATTTAACGCTGAGGTTTTCAACATCTTTGGCATTGTTGAGCACCTTTTGGGTGTTGCCAGTACTTTTTTCTGACAACGAGTAAATGCTGTAAACCATGCTGTTCACTCCTCTGACCGCCTGTATTTGCTCGTTATAACTGGTGTTAATCGACTGGTTTTTAGTGATGATATCAGCAAAGGACTGCATCACGACTTGCAGACTCTTTTCTGTTTCTCTGATAGCTTCGGCACCCTGATTGGCGTGGTCGGCATTTTTGTACATCTGTGTTGCTGCTTCATCAGTAGCGAGTCGAATATTATCAATCACTACTTCGATTTCGCGGGTCGATTCCTGGGTTCTTTGTGCCAAGGCTCGTACTTCATCTGCCACTACGGCAAAACCTCGCCCTTGTTCACCTGCCCGAGCGGCTTCTATCGCTGCGTTTAACGCCAACAAGTTGGTTTGCTCGGCAACGGCTTTGATAACCGTCAATACCGAATCAATTTGCTGTCCGTGCTCTCTGAGTATATTCACCTGCTCGGCAGAGTGATTGATGGCATCAGCCAGCGAGCTGATTTGACTGGTCGCCTGGCGAATAACATTAAAATTATTTAACGCATGAGAATCTGCATCTTTGGAAACCGAACGGGTTTGCTCGGTATACCGTTGAATGGATTCTGCCGAGCGGGTCATTTGCTCTATCGATGTTGCGGCATTAGACAGCTCACCCTGAGTGCTGTCGGCTTGCCCCTTGGCATCCTGACAGGCCATCAGTGTATTTTGTGCGGCAAAATCCAGCGACTGGCCGATATGGGTCAAATCACCGACAAACTCAACAATTCGGTCCATCATGCGGTTAAAGCACACGCCAATTTCATCAAACTCATCTTGCGAATTAATTTCGACCCGCAATCCCAGATTTGACTGTTTTTCAACATCACGCATGGTTTTGCGCAGCCGTTTAAGCGGTTGACGAATCGAGCGATAAATTAACAGACCTAAAATCATGATGATCACCGCCATCACAATGACAATTAATACAATCAAACGGTTAACGTCATTTACCATTTGTGCGTTACTGGTGATGTCGTCAGTGGCCAGCTTTTTTTGCAGTAACACCAACTCATCAAGACCACTGAGAAAAGGTTCAAATGCCGGATACATTTGCAAGTCAACATAGTTGCTCATGCTGTACGAAGACGCCCCCTGGATATA
>JBLHHD010000342.1:0-4265 GCA_047614605.1 Alteromonadaceae bacterium | reverse complement strand
TCCTTTGTGGTTATATTTTTAAAATAATAATGGCACTAGGTTAAAGTGGACACAAATAGGGATTTAACAACATTTAATTAAATCCAATAGCAATAATTTTCAATATATACAAGGTGTTATAGTTGTATTTCTAAATCTAATCAATTGCCTCTCTAGGGTTTTGGTCCGGTGAAGTTTGGAGCCGACGTAAAAATGGTGAAGGCTTCTCACTGGACTTGTCAGTAACCAAAATCACTGGTGAGGATGACATGCCTGTCGATACCCACTATATTGGCACTTTCTCAAATGTGACTTTTCGCAAACAAAACGAGCAAGAACTCAGGCGCTTAGCCACTCGCGATACCCTCACCGAATGAGCTAATCGCACTTTGTTTATCGAACACCTGAAAAAAAGTATCAGTTACCAAGCGTTGGTCCGTTGGGGCAGCGCTACCGAAGGTTTTGTCTCACCTGGCTATTTTATCCCGCTATGTGAAGAAAATGGCATGGTGATCCCACTGACCAAAGTCGTTTTTGAAAAGGTTTGCCAGCAAATTGTCATCTGGTTAAAACAAGATCTGAGCCGTGATCGTGTGGCGGTTAATATTTCTGCGCTGCACTGCACTTTCAAAAAAGCGACATTGTTGTCGATCTGCAACAGATCATGCGTAAATATCAGATTAGCCAAATACCAGCATATCGAAGTGGTGGCCGAGGGAGTCGAGCCTGAGAATCAAGCCTTTTTACTGCATGTGATGGGGTGTGACGCAATTCAGCGTTTTTTATTCAGTCAACCGATACCGTCAGAGAAGATTCCTCAGCTGTTAGCTAAAGAATCAACCAAGCAGATTTACCATAGCATCAGTACCTAATACAAACCATTATTCAGCGCGTTTTTCACGGCCAAGCAGGTTCATTGCGGCTTCTTTGGGGGATTTACCTTGATATAATACGGCAAAGATTTGTTCGGTGATCGGCATTTCGACACCCATTCGTTGTGCCAGCAAATAAACTTCTTTGGTATTGCGATAACCTTCAACCACTTGACCAATACCTTCAATAGCGCCTTGCACCGATTCACCCTTGCCTAAAGCCAAACCAAAACGACGGTTGCGAGACAGGTTATCTGTGCAGGTTAATACCAAATCACCTAACCCAGCCATTCCCATAAAGGTTTCTTGTTTAGCCCCTATAGCGTGGCCTAAACGACACAGTTCTGCCATTCCCCGGGTAATTAAAGCAACTCTGGCATTTGCGCCAAAACCAATACCATCGGCAATACCCGCGCCAATGGCAATGACATTTTTAACCGCACCACCGAGTTGTACACCAATGAAATCGTCATTACTGTAAACCCTGAATGATTTTTCACAGTGCAGCAGGTTGGAGATTATTTGGGTGAATCCGGGATCGTTGGAAGCCAGCGAAATGGCCGTCGGTAATCCCTGTGCCATCTCTTTGGCAAACGTCGGACCGGACAAAGCGGCCAGCGGAATTTGATCACCAATGATTTCTAGTGCGACTTCTTGAAGCAGGCGGCCTGTTTCAGGCTCAAGTCCTTTAGTCGCCCATAAAACACGAGCATCATCGGCTAAAAATGGTTGGATTTGCTTGAGCATATCAGCAAAAGCATGACTTGGTACAACGACCAGGATGTTGGGACTGGCGCGAACCGCAGTTTCCAAATCCGCCTCAATAATAAGCGAATCAGGAAACGGGAGTTCGGGTAAATAACGTTGATTGGCTCTGTCCTGAGTCATTTCGGTCAGGTGATCGGGGCTACGTCCCCATAGGAGTGTTTTGGTGCCATTGCGAGAAAAGCACATAGCAAGGGCGGTGCCGTAAGACCCCGCCCCTAGAATGGTTATATCAGCACTGTGACTGTTGGCCATTATCTTTACTTCACTATTTGACGATTATTAACTGATTGTCTACTGACAGCCAGTAACAAATTAAGCATCAGCAGTTTCTGGAGCGTTTTTCGCGGCTTCTTCTGCTTGACGTTGTTGAACGTACTGAGCGAATAAAGCATCGAAGTTAACTGGCGCAAGGTTCAGTTGTGGGAAAGTGGCGCGGTTAACCAAGTTTGAAATAGTTTCACGAGCATATGGGAATAACAAGTTAGGGCAAAAAGAACCCAACATGTGAGCTACCTGACCTTCAGCAACGCCTTCGCCGTCAGAGATAGTGAAGATACCCGCTTGTTGAACTTCACATAAGAAAGCGGTTTGCTCGCCAACTTTAGTGGTAACAGTCAACGCTAAAACAACTTCGTAAACGTTGTCTTCTAGCTTGTTTGAACGAGTGTCCAGGTCCAGTTTAACTTCTGGTTTCCATTCAGCTTTGAAGATAGCTGGTGTATTTGGCGCTTCAAAAGAAATATCTTTAGTGTAAACACGTTGAATGGCGAATTGTGGGCCTTGTTGTTCTGCTGCTGCACCGTTAGCTTGTTGATCTGACATCGTTTTTCCTGTTTTAAAGTGTATGTAAACGTATTATTAAAATAAAGGGTGGTGATCACTGAATTAACACGCTGATCACCCAATACTTTTATCGATTAAAGGATCGCGTCTAAACGTCCTTCAACTTCCAACTGCATCATATCGTCGCAACCGCCGATATGTTTCTGATCGACGAATATTTGTGGAACGGTATTGCCGCCGTTAGCTCGTTCAATCATTTGTGAACGCAACTCTGGGAATTGATCAATTCTGATCTCTTTGTACTGAACGTCTTTTTGATCAAGTAACGCTTTAGCGCGTACGCAATAAGGACATGTGCCTTTGGTATAAAGTTCAACTTGGGCCATTTTAAATTCTCACTTCTTTTGGGTTACCGGTAAACTGGCGCCAATCCAGGTGTTCATACCACCTTGTAGCAAACTAACGTTAGTAAAACCATGCTTAAATAATATTGCTGATGCGCCATTGGCCGCCATCCCCGCATTACACACTACTATAATGGGTTTAGATTGCTTTTTTTCAAGCAAAGAGAAGTCCTTTTTTTGGATTGTTTCAATCGCCAGGTGTAAAGCACCGGCAATATGTCCCTTTTCGAATTCTACTTTTTTGCGAATATCCAGTACCAAACCGTCCTGTCGATTAACCAATTGGGTTAATTGTTGTGGCGAAATGGCTTTTATCGGCGACAACGCCGCTTTAACTAAAGTTACGACAATTGCAACAAACAACCCCAGCCAAGCCAAACTAAGCATCGGGTGGTTACCAACAAACTCGACATACTGCTCCACTGCACAAACCTTAATCAATACAAAAATATAAAGAGCCGAGGATTATCCTTTATTACGGCCCCTGACGCAACTGTTTAGCATTCCCGCCTCCGCAATATCCCAAAACATAAACTACGCTTCATAATAATGTGTGGTGATAACAAATAATGATTAATATGAACAATAGCAAGCTGTACCCTGCATTGCTTTGGCTGTTGCTTTTTTGTTACAACTGCTCAGTTTATGCACATCCTTTGCAACAAAAAAAGAAACTTGATGGTTGACTTTTTTATTAAGTCTTGAGCAATTGCTTCGACAAACGGTCGAAAGTCCCGGTAAGTTTGCTCAACCGGTGGCTAGCACAGCAGCGATAATAAGTGTTATCAGTCATCAGGAAATTGAACGATACGGTGCTAATAGCCTGCTCGAATTGCTCGACCGAAGTACTGGTATCGCTATGACAGGTTCATTCTTTTACCTGCAAAACGTGGCCTCCATTGATAGTTTTTAATCAACACATCGGCTTTGCCCAACAAGTCACTTTTTCCAACGCTTCACTAACGGTAAGAGGTGATCGGTAATTTTGGCTACCCGATCAAGAATTCTAAACAATGAACCGCCATCGGGATTGTTTTCTTTTTGTAGGTTGATCACGCTGGTTATGATCGAATCAACACTATTCCCTGAATGTTGATAAAACCGCTTTAATATGGGCCTGAGCCAGTTTACTGTCGATATGGGGCACCAGCTCGCCAGCCTTGAGTAAGTCAAACTGACCCACTACTTCAATCGATGGCAAAATCAGTTCAAAAGCAGAAACATCACCAAATAGCATGTTTTGATTGCCAAAGAGCAACCGCGTAACGAACCACTTTGCTCTGGTATTGACTATAAATATAAAAGTCGACATTAATGTCGTTATTATAGGTGTCCAGTTTAAACGCCTCGACCCGCCCAATCTCCAGCCCTTTAAAATAAATAGCCGGTTTAGCCCGTAATCCTCTGGCATTGTCCAGTACGGTAATAGGTTCTATCAGCAAAGGTTTTAGTACCCAGC
>JBLHHD010000341.1:0-4270 GCA_047614605.1 Alteromonadaceae bacterium | reverse complement strand
GACCACCGTCGCACCCCAAATCAACTTAACGTCTTGTTTATTATGTTAAGCAATCAACAACCGTTTACTTTACGAACACCCAGTAACGTTGGCATCCGTACATCAGCGGCTTATATTTCAACGCAGTGGACTGATGGGCATGACCATTTCAATCAGGAAAAAGAAGACATTGTTACCGCAGCGATTGCCCGCTGCACCGACCAACAAATTGATGACACGGGCGCTCGTGTCAATGGTAACAATCATTATATGCATGTGCTTTGCAATCCGCATTGTTGTGCCTTTTTCACCACCGAACGAAAAGACAGACTCACGGTATTGGATATCTTTCGAAACTTTGCACCGCGAGAACTCCTTTACAATGACGATGCCATAGACCTGTTGGACGGGTTAAATCTCCCCCGAAAATACAGGCAGCTCATTGAGCGACATTTCGATAAAAACAAGCAGATGGGTGAGCGTGATCTCGACAACTTATTGGTGCCGATCAAACTTGGGCCGCTGCAACAACGAAGGGTGAAAGAAGCCTGTGCAATTGCCGCCTACAGAGCTCAGACAGCGATACCCGTCACTAGAGCCTTAATTAGAGACAATACCCATCAGTTTAAATTATTGACTGAAACGCTGGGGTCATGCTGGGTGCATGATGGCCGGCACGACACAAAACTGAACCCAAATATCACCGATAAAAATACGCGCTATGAGGCGTTTGATACCCTATTTTCAACGGAGACAGCATTCGAACAATTGAACGCGCGTATTGCCAAAACATCGGCGAAACGCTCTGAACGGCTTGTCAATTTTGAGCAACCGACATTACCTTTACATAATAACGCCTCAGCGTTGGCCGCGCGAATACAGGCCAGCGCAAAGGATGTGAGTTTGCATACAAAATCAGTAGCCGGAACAAAAATCAAGGACAGTCTGATGACCATCAGTCAAACCGCCAAAAAGTGGGGGGTGAACACGGACGAATATATTCGAGATAGAGTCAGTGGTGAGTTCAAGCTCCCTTCACTTGCTGAGCTTATCCAACAAAAAAGCCAAGCGGATAAAGCGGCAGACCTTTGCCTTTCATCGCGAGTTGAAACAGGCCCTACCCTTTAAAATCCTTCTTCGGTATCCATTATACGGTGTTGTATGCCGTGCTACGCTGCATGTTTCCCGGTGATTTAAAGAAGATACGGTGTATGATACAAAATACCCCCTGCAAACAAACGGTTGCAGGGGCTATGCTTATAAGCGGATCAAATTATTCCTCGTTATCTTCGGTGCTCAAGTGTTTTTCACCACCCTGCTCGTCTTCTTTGATCAGCGCCAGTTTTGATGTATTACGCAGTAAAGTTGAATGCAATTGTGAAGGGATGCATGACAATTGTAAGTTACTCATGATTTGGTGCTCCAAGTGATTGCAGAATTGGTGTAAGTTGTTGACTGCTGGTTTTACCCACAACATAAGGGCGAATTTTGAGCGGCTGAGGTTGCTTGTGTGCAACGATTGGCCTGATTAAAACGTATTAATACCAATTACATTACTTTTTTTGTAGGACTTTTATAGCAGTGCTCATATCAGGACACAAAAAAGCCCCCGACCGTCATTAAACGACAATCGGGGGCTTTAAAAGGCCATTCGCGACGCAGTGGCCACTGTGAGAAATATCACATTACAGCGATAAACCCATTTGTTTAGCCATCTTCACAAACTCTTCAAACACGGCGTCATACTCACTTTGCGCTAAAGGTTGCAGGTCTTTAGTCGAAATGCTGATCAGGCTTTCACCGAGGATCTGCGCATCAGTTACCTTGATGATGTATTCGCCCTCAGTCAAATTCAACTCAGGAAGGTCACTGCCACCCCATAATGAATCCCAAAAGCCTACCTCAGGTTTTTTATAACTAACAAACAACTGGCGTACGCTACGGTCTACATCATCGATGGTAAAACCAAGCCCTTCGAGCAACATTCTAAAGTCGACCCAAACCGTGTCAATGTCTTTGTCTGAATGCAGCGCCTGTTGACCCTGAGCATCTTTAGCAAGCGCTAAGGTGATGATAGTACTGCCGGTGCGTTTGCTCTTGTCCATGCGCAATTCTTGCAAGATTTGAAAGTGATAAACAAATTCATTTAAAAAGCCAATTTCAGCCTGGGTTCTGTCAACAGGGACCAAACTGGCTAATGCCACATCTTTGCCGTTTAGTTGATAACCCGTCAAGGCGACCGAAACATAACCGCTTTTACCATGGGGTTTCATTTTCATGGTCATTTTATAACGGTAACTGGTGGTTTCATCACTAGTGCTCCACGACCAGAAACTGCTTTCTTTAAGATGATGCACCCAACCGGTTTGCACGGTTTTGCCCGTCTCATCAAATTGCGAATCAACCACTTTTTGCCCGTCAAGATAACCATTGATAGCATCCCAGGTAAATTTGGGTAAGTCGTCGACCACTTCACTTTGATCAAACCAGATCATACTGGTGCGGTTATTTTCATCGAGGCGACTGCCACTAGCTAAAGCTAGCAACTGGGTCGGTGCCCTGATATCCAGTGACTGACCAAGAGAACCTACCTTGGGTATTTTTGGCATATAAAAATCATCATCGCCTATTGGCTGATTTAACCCTTGTGGCACAGCAATGACTTTCCCCTCATTTGATTCCAGGTAGCGGTGATCTTCACTAACAACCTGTTCTTCTGAGCTGGAGCATCCCGCCGCTAAACCTGCAACACTGATCACCATTAAACATTTAAGCCACTGCTTTTCTTTCAAAAACAAATGCACTGATAACTCCTAGTTAAATAAGTCCGGCCATTTTCATAGCCTCTTTGACGGCATTATGATCAATTGGTTCAAGACAAAGTAAAGGTAATCTGACATTTGCGCACGAAATCAAGCCAAACTGCTGTAAAATCCACTTTGCAGGGGCCGGACTGGGCGCAACAAACAACCTTTTATGTAATAAGTTCAAATTTTCATCTATCGCCAGTGCGTCACTGAAAAAACCATTCAGGGCCAAACGACACACCTCGGCCATGGCTTTTGGCGCAACATTGGCGGTAACAGAGATAACCCCGTGACCACCGTGGCGTATAAACTCAACCATTGAGCTGTCATCGCCGCTGAGTAAAATAAAATCGGCAGGGCAAGCTGCTTTAATTTCGTCGAGCCGTCCCATGTCACCAGTGGCTTCTTTTATACCAACAATATTGCTGATTTGAGCCAGCTTGATCACGGTTTGTGCTTGCAGATCGCAAACAGTACGGCTAGGGACATTATACAATAACAACGGTTTATCCGTGGCAGCCGCAATAGCGCTAAAATGCGCTAACAAGCCTTGCTGTGAAGGTTTGTTGTAGTAAGGCACCACTGTTAAAAAACCATCAATATCAAGTGCATTTAATGCCTGAGTCCGAGCAACAGCTTGTGCGGTATTGTTGGTTCCGTTACCAGCTATCACCGGTATCCGTTTATTGACGACATCAACGACAAAACCAATCACCGCTTGTTGTTCAGTAAAAGACAAAGTGACCGATTCACCGGTAGTGCCTACCACGACTATGCCGTCGGTACCGCTGTCGATATGATATTCGATCAGCGTCCTTAAACTCACAAAGTCAACCGAGCCATCGTCAAGCATCGGGGTAACCAATGCGACAATACTGCCTTTGAACATCTTGACGCCTCAGAAAAATAAAGCCGCTATAATACCTGAGAACGATCGGTTAAACCACGAAAAAGCCGCGTTGGCGGCGATTGAACCGTTATTTTGTGCTTTTCCCACATTGTGTTAGACTCTGCAACCTAAATTTCAGCCAATATAAGTAAAAGATTAAATGATGCAGCAGACACAATACTTGGTAGTTACAGCCATCGGCACTGATAGAACAGGCATTATCAGTGATTTAACCCGTCTGGTGAACGACTGCAGCTGCAATATTCTGGATAGCCGCATGGCTATCTTCGGTCTTGAGTTCACTTTTATTATGTTATTGTCCGGTGACAGAATGGCGATCTCCAAAGTTGAGAACAGCTTACCTTCAACCAGTCATGAACTGGGATTATTGACCATGATGAAACGCACTTCGCGCCATGAAGTGCCCGCCGATAATCAATCTTACGTGATTGATTACATCGGCCCAGACATTCCGGGGACGTTAAGCAACGTCACCCAGTTTTTAGCCACCAAGCATATCAGTGTCTCTTGCTTAAAAGCCGATGCTTATACTGACCAGAGCAGTAATTCAATCAATCACAAATCGTCTTTGACT
>JBLHHD010000340.1:0-4282 GCA_047614605.1 Alteromonadaceae bacterium | reverse complement strand
TAGAATCAAAGCAAAATGCCAATATCGGTTTTGAACAAGCGGGAAAAGTCGCTTTGTTATATGTGGACGAGGGTGACCTGGTTAAACAGGGCGACATTTTAGCCCAGCAAGATATCGAATTACTTAAAGTTGACCGCGAAGAGTTGGTCGCCCGAATGGGACGCACCAAAGCGGATTTGGTGCTGGCCAAAGCCAACCTTAAAAGAATACGGGCATTAAAGCGCAATGCCTTTTCTTCTGTTCAAACCCTCGAAGAGTTAGAAGCCCGTGAGCAAGGGTTACTATCTACCAAGCGCCGTATTGAAGCTGGGTTACATTCGAATCAGGTCAAAATTAATAAATCGACGTTATATGCCCCTTTTAATGGTGTGGTAAGCGAACGCTTTATTGCTTTGGGTGAAGTGATTGCCGCTGGGACTCCGGCGCTTAAAATGCTGCAAACCGGCGCTGACGAGATTAAGGTGGGCGTACCTGCCTATTTACTGGATCAGCTTAATTTGGATCAGGTGCTTACGGTGACGATAGCGCAGCAACAACATCAAGTTAAGTTACTGACCAAAGGGCGAGATGTTGATCAGGTCACTCGCACCGTACAGTTACGGTTTGCCTTAGTTGGTAAAGAGGTTAATAAAGACGTTGGTAAAGCCGCTAACGTGATTAATGGTCAGTTGGCGTATCTGCATTTTCCTCAAGACTATCAAAGCGAAGGTTACTGGGTACCAATGACGGCATTAACCGATGGTATCCGGGGGATGTGGAATGTTTATATCTTATCACCTCAAGCTAACAGTGAGCTGTTTATGCTGCAAAGTCGCAACGTACAGATTTTATATGCCACCGAAGATACCGCTTATATAAGTGGTGCTGTGAGTGATGGTGAGCGCTACCTTAGTGCCGGATTACATCGTTTGGTGCCCGGACAGCAAGTAAAAACTTCAATCGCGCCAGCGGGGATTAAAGCGAATTTTGCCGCAGGCACTCAATCAACTAACTCAACTCAGTCAGCGACAGGGGCAAAGTAATGTTAAAAGCCTTTATTGAAAATGGTCGCTTGCTGGCGTTGATCATTATTTTATTAATCGTGTCGGGCTTAGGCGCGTTATCAACCATTCCACGTACTGAAGATCCCCGCATTACCAATCGAATTGCCAGTGTTTTTACCGTTTTACCCGGTGCTAGTGCTGAACGAGTTGAAGCCCTGGTGAGCGAAAAAATCGAAAGTAAACTGCGTAAACAATCCGAAATCAAATTAATCACTTCAGTCTCCAGAGCAGGCGTGTCGTTGGTAAAGATTGAGCTTAAAGACGATATCACCAATACCAAACCTATCTGGTCACGCTCGCGGGATTTACTTAATGATGTGGCCCCTGAGTTACCCCAAAATGCCTCGGTGCCACGGCTTGACGATGATAAAGGTTATGCTTTTACGATGTTGTTATCGCTTAACTGGACCGGTGTTGGTGAGGTCGATTTAGCTATTTTGGGTCGTTATGGTAAGGCGCTGCAAAACCAGCTACGCACCGTGTCTGGCACTGATTATGTTGAGTTGTATGGCGAGCCCGATGAAGAGATTCTGCTCCAAATTGACCCAGACCGGGTGGCTAGTATGCAACTGTCAGCGACTGATATTGCCACGCGAGTTGAAGCCGCTGATGCCAAAGTCAGTGCCGGGCAGTTGGTCAATCAACACAATCAAATGCAGGTCGAGTTAACCGGAGCGCTGGATTCGGTCAATCGGATCAGGCAAATTCCGCTGCGCCATGATGATCAGGGGTTTGTAACCCGGATTGGCGATATTGCCACGGTCAGCCGCCAGGTGAAATGGCCAGCTAAAGAAATGGCAGTGGTCAATAATCAAGATGCTATTGTGATTGGCACTCGAATGTTGCCCAAACTTCGCATCGACAAATGGACGGGTACTGTTGAGCAGCAGCTAGAGCAGTTTAAACAGATGTTGCCGTCTAACGTTGAAGTTGAAGTGATTTTTAGTCAAAACAGTTACACCGATAAACGCCTTGGCGAACTGGTTGAAAACATACTGATGGGTTTTGTGTTAATTGCGCTGGTATTACTGGTGTCTTTGGGCTGGCGTTCGGCATTGGTGGTGACTTTTTCGTTGCCACTGACGGTATTGTTTACCTTAAGTGTGATGAAATATTATGGTCTGCCTATTCATCAAATGTCGGTCACAGGCTTAGTGGTGGCACTGGGTATAATGGTTGATAATGCGATTGTTATGGCCGATACCATTCAACAACGGATGCAGCAGGGGCTTAAAGCAACTGAGGCGGTAATTGCGTCGCTAAAACACCTGTGGCTGCCGTTGTTAGGTTCTACCTTAACCACCATTTTGGCCTTTATGCCGATAGTGTTGATGCCTGGACCTGCGGGTGAGTTTGTTGGTGGGATTGCGCTTAGTGTGATTTTCTCGCTGATTGGTTCGTACTTTATTTCGCATATTGTGGTGTCGACATTAGCCGGTCGATTTATTAAAGCCGAGCAACACCAGTCACCTCGCTGGTATCATAACGGGATCCAATTCGCCGCTGGTTTGGCATGGTTTAAAGGCACGTTAAACTGGGTGCTTAATTATCCGCGCACGACAATTGCTTTGGTGTTTATTTTGCCCTTGTGTGGTTTTTTGTTGGCATCGAAGCTCGATGAGCAATTTTTTCCGTCATCTGATCGTGATATGTTTCATATTGAACTGAATTTACCCACTCAAAGCAGTATTTTGCACACTAAAAAAATCACTGGGCAAATTACTCAACTGCTTAAAAAAGAGCAAGGGATCACTGCTGTTCGCTGGTTTATAGGTAATGACTCGCCATCGTTTTATTACAACATGGTGCCGCGCAAAGAAGGCGCACAAAACTATGCACAGGCGATGATCACCGCCGAAGATTTTATTGCTGCTAATCGTTTGATCCCGCTATTACAGCGAAAACTGGATGATGCTATGCCTGGGGCGCAAATTTTAGTGCGTAAACTAGAGCAGGGACCACCGTTTAATGCGCCGGTTGAAATTAGGGTGTTTGGTCCAAACCTGGACACTTTAAAAACCATTGGTCAGGATTTACGCCGTATTTTTGCTCAAACCAAAGATGTTATTCACAGCCGTACCACACTACAGCCGGGCACACCAAAGGTTTGGTTGCAAGTAAATGAAGAAGCCGGACAACTCGGCGGGCTGACATTAACCGACATGGCGGGGCAGTTGCAAACGTCGTTACAGGGGCTGACCCGGGGTTCAATTTTGGAAGCTACCGAGTCTATCCCGGTTAGAGTACGAATTGGCAACGAAGCCCGTAAAGACGTGCAGGGCCTATACAACCTTAACCTGACCTCTGCGGGTGAGCAGGTATATATCCCTGTGTCTGCCATTTCGGCGTTGAAAATCTCCCCCAGCCGTGGAGCCATTCCACGCAGAGATGGTAGCCGGGTGAATGTGATTGAAGGGTATATTCGTGCCGGGGTTTTACCTTCAACCGTGCTAAATCGTATTTCGGCACAACTTGATGCAGAAGGGTTTCAGTTACCCGCTGGATACCGGATGGAGTTTGGCGGCGAATCAGCCAAACGTAATAGTGCCATTGGCAACTTGATGGCCAGTGTGGGTTTGATTGTCACTTTGCTAATCACTGTGGTGGTGTTGTCGTTTAACTCATTTAGGTTAAGTGCCTTGATATTTTTATCCGCTTTTCAGTCTGTTGGATTGGGGTTATTAAGTGTCTATTTGTTTGATTATCCCTTTGGTTTTACGGTGATCATCGGTTTGTTAGGATTGATGGGGCTGGCGATTAACGCGGCGATTGTCATTGTGGCTGAGCTTAAAATTGACCCAAAAGCCGTCGCGGGTGATAACGGTGCCATCATTGATGCAGTACTTGCCTGCACCAGACACATTACCTCAACGACGATCACCACGGTTGGCGGCTTTTTACCGCTGATATTAGCTGGTGGCGGCTTTTGGCCTCCATTTGCTGTTGCGATTGCGGGTGGCACGGTGCTGACGACGTTATTGTCGTTTTACTTTGTGCCTGCGGCATTTAAGTTGATGAGCACTCGCAAAGCCTTTGAAGTGGCTAGTGGTGCTGGTGCGAATGGTGAGGTTGTTGTGGCGTAGGTTTTACTGTTGTGTTGGCTGTTAAAGTATGCCTAATTTGAGTCTCATTCTCGGACAGGCTCCTAGAGCGCCATATGGTTAGAAAATAGACTCACCAGAATGTCTAAAAATTGAGAATGTTCTGGTTTAATGATAAACAAAAAGTGAATTCGTAAC
>JBLHHD010000339.1:0-4285 GCA_047614605.1 Alteromonadaceae bacterium | reverse complement strand
ACCCTTCGAGCCTGAGCAATGATTATGTGATGGCAATTCATGAAGACTCTAAGGGGGTGCTGTGGATTGGCACTTATGGGGGATTAAACCGCTTAAACCCGACAACCATGACTTTTAGCCACTTTACTCGTCAGAAGCATCAGAGCAGCGGCCTTAGTAACGACCGGGTTACTGCCATTAGCGAGGACCATAGCGGCAACCTGTGGATCGGCACCGATGGGGGCGGATTAAATCGCTTTAACCCAAACACCGGCGACTTTAGTCATTGGCGTCATCACCCGTCTAACTCCAGCGGTTTGAGCAGTGATGTGGTTAATGTGATTTATCAGGGGCAAAATAACAAGCTGTGGATTGGCACCAGTGAGGGGCTTAATCGTTTCGACCTCGCTACGGGTCAGTTTGACCATGTCGATTGGCTGGCAGCGGTGCCAGGTAAGCAGAGTCAGCATTATATCCTGTCAATTCATCAAGATAGTCAGGGCATACTATGGTTTGGTACCTCAGGCGAGGGGTTATATAAACTTGACCCAAGCAGTGGGGAGATCGCTTTGTATCAAGAAAAAGAGGGTCTGGCCAATAATGTGGTTTATGCCATTGTTGAAGGTCAATCAAGCCATTTGTGGCTAAGTACCAGCAAAGGCTTATCCCGGTTTGGTTTAATCAGTAAAAATTTCACCAACTACACACCTGACGACGGCTTACAAGGCGAACAGTTTAATCAGGGGGCCTCTTTTAAAAGCGCGGATGGTGAATTGTTTTTTGGCGGTAATAATGGTTTTAATCGTTTTTACCCGGCGCAAATCAAACCCGATGTTCAGATACTGCCAGTGGTAATAACCAAATTGTGGCTGGGTGATCGTCAGGTCAGCATTGAGCATTCAGGGGGCAGTCAAGGCAAAGGTTTTCACCTGACAAAAGCGGTCAATGAATTGAGTGTTTTAACACTGGGGCATCTTTAAAAGCAGATCAGTTTTGAATTTGCTGGGCTGGATTTTACTAAACCAGAAAAAAACCAGTACGCCTATCAGTTGTCAGGTTGGGACCGTCAATGGATTTATACCCCAGCGGATAACCGCCGGGCCACTTATGCTAAGTTGCCGCCTGGTCAATACACTTTACGTATCAATGCAGCCAATCCGGGTGGTTACTGGAACGAAACCCCAAAATCACTGCAGATTATTGTGTTGCCTCCGCCGTGGCAGACCTGGTGGGCCTACAGTCTTTATTCGGTGAGTTTGGCACTGCTGTTATTGGTTATTGGCCGCATCCATTATAAACAGCTGTTGCAGCAGCGGCGAAAAATCAGGACCCAACGCAGACTTAATCGGCAGCTCAAGCAAGTAGACAAACTTAAGGATGAATTTCTCGCCAATACCTCTCACGAATTACGTACCCCGCTGCATGGCATTATTGGCTTGGCCGAATCACTAATCGACGGCATTGGCGGTGAGCAGTCAGCTACCAGCTCTGCCAATCTGACGATGATTGTCCACAGCGGTAAACGGCTGGCTAATCTGGTCAATAATATCCTTGATTTTTCGAAACTGAAAAATCATAACCTGATACTCAATACCAAACCGCTAGGGTTACATAGTATGGCCAATGTGGTGCTTACCCTGTCAAAACCACTGCTCGGCAACAAGCCCGTTAAGCTTATCAACAATGTCGCCATTGACTTACCAGCGGTCATTGGCGATGAGGACAGACTGCAACAAATCTTGCAAAACCTGGTAGGCAATGCCATTCGTTTTACTGATAAGGGTCAAATAGTCATCAATGCCGAGTTGTTCGACGACCATCTGTTGATTCGTGTCAGCGATACCGGCATTGGTATTAAAGAAGCGCATTTTGCCACCATTTTCAACGCTTTTGAGCAGGTTACAGACAACCCTGGGCATAACCATAACGGCACTGGCCTTGGCCTGACGGTCAGCAAACAGCTGGTTCAACTCCATAACTCACAACTGACCGTTGCTTCGGTGGTCGGTGAAGGTTCAACTTTCTCCTTTACTCTACCCATTAGTGATGAAGTGCTACAGCCCCAAAGCGCCTTTGAACAGGCTATTGGTTTTTTGTACCAGCAAGAGTCTGACGCTGATGAGAGTAACGATGATATCGCTGAACAAATCGGTGAAAACCTGGTTGCATCCGAGTCGTCCCGCATCAGGGCATCCGATGGCCGCAGTTACCGGATTTTACTGGTCGATGATGAACCGGTAAACCTTCAGGTACTGCGTAATTATCTTGCGTCGCAAAATTATGATTTGCAAGAAGCTTCAAACGGTGAACAGGCACTGCAAATGATCGCTGAACAAGAGTGTTTTGACCTGATATTACTAGATGTGATGATGCCCGGCATGTCTGGTTATGAATGCTGTGAAATTTTGCGAAAAAGGTATACGGTCAATGATCTGGCGGTAATTTTGCTGACGGCCAAAAACCAGCAAGCCGGGTTAGCCCAAGGGTTTTCCGCCGGTGCCAATGACTATCTGAGCAAACCGATAAGTAAATTTGAGTTGCTCAGCCGGGTCGAGAATCACCTCAAGTTTCTAGATATCAACCGCAACCTCGAATATAAGGTTGCCGAGCGCACCGACGAGCTTTTGCGTGCTAACCAGCGGAGCACCGCTCTAAGCGAGATCTGTAGCCGTATCACCGCCACTTTAGATTTGGACCAACTATTCAGTACCCTGTACAGCCATATCGAAACCCTGATGATTGTCGATGTTTTGCTTGTCGGTATTTATAATCAACAAAAGCAACAAATTGAATTTGAGTTGGCGATTGAAAACGACGAATATTTACCTCACTTTACGCTGTCGATGAGTCAGAAGAATCGTCCGGCAGTATGGTGTGTTGAAAATCGTCGGGCATTGATTATTAATGATTATGACGCACAGTTCAGTAGTTACTTTGGCCATCAGCCCCGAGTAGAGCCGATGTATGGCAATGACTGTGCTTCAGTGTTGTATTTTCCGCTTCAGGTGGTTGATCAGATTATTGGCGTCATGAGTGTCCAGAGCTATGAGAAAAATGCCTATAACGAGCACAAGCAGGATATGTTACGTACCATCGCTGCAACCACGGCTATTGCACTGGATAATGTTAACGCCTACCGTGAAATTGAGCTAAAAAATACCGAGATCATCGCGACTCAACAACAATTGTTGCAGGCTGAAAAAATGGCCTCGCTCGGCACATTGACTGCCGGGGTTGCCCATGAAATCAACAATCCCACCAACTTTGTCCATGTTAGCGCACAAAACCTCGAAGTCGATTTGTTGCGTTTTGAGCGGTTTTTGTTTGAACTGGCCGGGGATGACACACCAATCGAAATCTTGGACAGCTTTCACCAACAATTAAAACCATTATATGAACATCTCACCACTATAAAAAATGGTACGCAAAGGATAACATTGATTGTCCAGGACTTGCGGACATTCACCCAGCTTGATTCTGCCGAGCGTAAAATGGTTAAGATCACCGAACTGCTGCAATCGACGGTTAATCTGGTGCGGACCAAACACCTTGAAGTGTCCGAATTTATCACTGAATATGCTGCCGAGCCGCAATTGCAGTGTTATCCGGCCCAACTCAATCAGGTCTTTATGAACCTGATTGTTAATGCCTGTGATGCGATTGAAGAAAACCAGCAACATCAGCAACCCAGAATTCAGGGGCGAATTACCATCGGTTGTATGGTGGCTGACGGGCAAATTAAAATATCGATAAAAGACAACGGCAGTGGCATGAGTGAAACTACCAAAATCAAATTGTTTGAACCTTTTTATACCACCAAAGATGTCGGTAAAGGCACCGGACTGGGATTATCAATTTCTTATGGCATAGTGCAAAAACACGGCGGAGAGTTAACCGTGGAATCACAGCTAGGTGTTGGCACGAAGTTTTGCTTATCGTTACCTTATTCACCAGCGGATTAATGTGGGCAACTTTGGCAGCGAGAAAGTTAACCGCTGCGTCGATGTAAAGTTAATTTTGATAATTGATAATTGATAATTGATAATTGATAATTGATGGTTAATGAGGTAACTTGAGAAGCTATAACGGCTAGAGCGCCATATGGTGAGAAATCGCTCACCCGCGAGAACTAAAATTTTCGTAAACAAGGCAAATTCTTTTGGCTTTAGCATTCTAAAGCAAAGGATTTAACGCCGTTTACGGACATTTTAGACTCGTCCTTGGCAATGTCTAAAAATCGTTGACACTACCACAAAACCTTTTGTTGCGAATTCACTTTTTGTTTATCATTAAACCAGAACATTCT
>JBLHHD010000338.1:0-4290 GCA_047614605.1 Alteromonadaceae bacterium | reverse complement strand
GAATTGGTCACTTTAATTGCAGCGCAAAAAGTTGCATCCCCGGCACTGATTATTGTCGGTGAAGTGGTAGCATTGCAAAGTAAATTACAGTGGTTCAGCGCCCAGGCCAATACTTCGTCCTACGACCAACCACTGGTTCAATTGGAAGAGACTCCAGCGCAGCCGTTATCATCAGCAACATAATTTGAACCTGTAACTTCACAACCGTAACTTGACATAAAGGAGCGCAACATGAGTTTGACGCACTTGCAGCAACTAGAAGCCGAAAGCATTCACATTATTCGTGAAGTCATGGCTGAATTCGATAATCCGGTAATGTTGTATTCTGTCGGTAAAGATTCATCGGTTTTATTACATCTGGCCCGCAAAGCCTTTGCTCCGGGTAAGATCCCTTTTCCTTTAATGCACGTCGACACCCACTGGAAGTTTAAAGAAATGATCCGCTTTCGCGACGAGCAAGCTGAAAAACACGGCTTTGAACTGTTGATCCACAAAAACCAGGAAGGGCTCGATATGGACATCAACCCGTTTGTCCACGGTAGCGGTAAACACACTGATGTGATGAAAACCCAAGGCCTCAAACAAGCCCTTAACAAATATGGTTTTGATGCCGCCTTTGGTGGTGCTCGCCGCGATGAAGAGAAATCTCGTGCCAAAGAGCGAATTTACTCCTTTAGAGATCAATACCATCGCTGGGAGCCCAAAAACCAGCGTCCAGAATTATGGAATATCTATAACGGCCAAATCAACAAAGGTGAAAGTATCCGGGTATTCCCTTTGTCGAACTGGACGGAACTGGATATCTGGCAATACATTTACCGCGAAAACATCGAAATTGTGCCGTTGTATTTTGCCAAACCCCGCTTGGTGGTTGAACGTGATGGCATGAAAATAATGGCCGATGACGATCGCTTGCCACTGCAAGAAAATGAACAACCGCACCTCGAATCTGTCCGTTTCAGAACCCTAGGTTGTTATCCACTGACCGGTGCCCTTAAATCTGATGCCGACTCTCTACCGAAAATCATTGAAGAAATGTTGTTATCAACCTCCTCCGAGCGTGAAGGCCGTGCCATCGACAAAGATCAAGCAGGTTCCATGGAGCTTAAAAAACGTGAGGGGTATTTCTAATGAGCGATGTTAAAGTAAAACCAAATGAGGCAGACGCCATGAGTCAAACCGTAGCCAGCACCGACCCTGATTTTGATATTATCGACTACCTTAACGAGCAACAGGACAAAAGCCTGTTACGCGTGCTCACTTGCGGCAGTGTAGATGATGGTAAAAGCACCTTAATTGGTCGATTGCTACATGACAGCCATCAATTATATGAAGATCAGCTAGCCAGTCTCGAAGCCGAAAGTAAATCCATCGGCACCACCGGCGAAATTCTCGACTTTGCCCTACTGGTTGACGGTTTGCAGGCAGAGCGTGAGCAAGGGATCACCATTGACGTTGCTTATCGTTATTTTTCGACCTCAAAACGCAAATTCATCATTGCCGACACCCCGGGACACGAGCAATATACCCGCAACATGGCAACTGGTGCTTCTAACTGCGAACTGGCCATTTTGCTGGTTGATGCCCGCTACGGTGTACAGGTGCAAACCAAACGCCACAGCATCATCTGTGATCAGCTTGGGGTTAAACAGTTTGTAGTTGCCATCAACAAAATGGATTTGATGGACTACAGCGAATCGACTTATGAGAAAATCAAAGCCGATTACATCGAATTTTCCAAAAATCTGTCATCCGTCGACAACATTCAGTTTGTACCAATGTCAGCCTTACGTGGTGAGAATGTGGTAGACGCCTCGCCAGCGATGGACTGGTACAAAGGTCAACCGCTGTTAACACTACTCGAAGACGCCCACCAACCAGAGCTTGAAGCCCTTGGTGAGCCAAGATTTCCGGTTCAGTACGTCAACCGCCCTAACCTTAACTTCAGAGGGTTCAGTGGTACGTTATCGGGTGGCGAACTCAAACCGGGTCTGGCGATTAAAGTATTGCCATCGGGCCAGCGGTCAACCATTAACAGTATTGTCGATTTTTCTGGTGAGCATGACAGTGTCCAAATCGGTCAGGCTACAACCATTACCCTGACTTCTGAGATTGATATCAGCCGTGGCGATATCATTGTCCCCGCCGCCAGTGAAATGAAGGTCTCTAACCAGTTTAAAGCAACCTTAGTATGGATGTCGGATGAGCCGCTTAACCTTGGCAAAAGCTATAACATTAAACTAGGTCATAAAAAGACCACCGGTTGCGTCAACATCATTGATCATCAGGTAAACGTCAACACGCTTGAGCACTTAACCGAAGAGGCCGACACCCAGCACCTGGCGTTAAACGAAATCGGTTTATGTCAGCTGGAGTTAACCGAAGAGGTGGCATACGACACCTACAAGCAAAACCCCAAAACGGGCAGCTTCATTGTCATTGACCGTTTAAGCAACATCACCGTTGCCGCCGGTTTAATTGAAGCTCCGCTTGAGAGTAAAACCACTTCCAGTGACGTCGGTGAGTTTGAACGAGATCTTAACGACTTGGTTCGCAAACACTTCCCACACTGGCAGGCACTAAAAGTCTAATGGGAGCTTTACTTTAATGAAAGCAATACCGGGCTTAACCATGGGATTTAATCATGGGGTATGAACAACTGTCATTAATTGGCATCATGATATCCTTGGTGGTGGCTTTGATCACCACCGGATTAAGCCCGGCATTATTGTTTTTTTCGGCCATCACTTTAAGTTTTTTAGCTGGTTTGATTGAACTTGATGTGATGCTCGCCAACTTTACCAACGTGTCGTTGGTGACCCTGTTGATGTTATTAACCGCATCACTAGCGATAGAAAAAACCCGTCTGGTGGGCTGGCTAAGTACGCAAATTACTCGTGCCAGCCTGTCCCATTCGATCCTCAGACTGGGAATGTCCAGCGCATTATTATCCTCGTTCATCAATAATACTGCCGTGGTCGCCACCATGATCAATGCGGTTAAAGAGAACACCCTGCACACCCCGTCAAAATTATTATTGCCGTTATCTTACACCGCTATTTTAGGGGGTACCTTAACGTTGGTTGGCACCTCAACCAATCTTATCGTTAACGGTTTTGTCGAGGATGCCGGACTAGCGCCACTGGGCTTTTTTGACTTTACCCTGGTGGGGTTGTCGGTATTAGCCACCGGGCTTATTACCATTATTATTTTCTCCCATCGATTGCCAGAATACGAAGTCGAAACCGAAGAACAAGCGCCCTTTTACCTTGAAGCCAAAGTCAACCCTGGCACTGAGCTGTTAGGTAGAACCGTTGAAGAAAATGGTTTACGTCACCTTGAAGCGCTGTTTTTGGCCGAAATGACGGCGAACAAATTGTGCCGGTCAGCCCCAATGAAAAGCTCATCGAAGGGGATATATTATTATTTGTCGGCGACATTACCAGTGCTCATCGACTATCACAATTTAACGGCTTGCAACTGGTTCATGCTGATCAGGATATTGCCCCTTCCCACGAGCTGGTCGAAGTAGTGATCAGCCACAGCGGTGACATTGCAGGCAACACCCTCAAGCAATTTCAATTCAGAGAAAAGTTTGATGCAGCGGTTATTGCCATTCGCCGGGGACATACCCGGCTTGAAGGCGGACTGGGGAGCATTAAATTACAAGCCGGTGATTCACTGATACTGGCACCGGGCAACCACTTTAAAGACAAACCGCTGGGCAAAGAGTTTGTTTATGTCAGTGGTGTCGAACTCAAACAACAACTGTGCCTTAAAAAAAGCATCGGCGTCGTAGCCAGCTTTATATTGACACTGGTGGCTTCCATCACCGGGTTTGTCCCGCTTGAAAAAGGGCTGTTGGTGTTGCTGGCCGGATTTTTATTCTCAGGGATCATTACCCTAAAAGAAGTGCAACGACGTTTTCCTTTCGAATTGTTGATCATCGTAGGCTCTGCCATTGGTTTGGCTCAACTGATGATCCACACCGGCGTAGCAGGACTTATCACCGATGGGCTGGTGTATTACATTGATGGCTGGGGCGCACTGGGTGCCTTTATTGCAATTTATTTTTTGACCTTGCTGTTTACCGAGCTGATTACCAACAATGCCGCAGCGGCACTGGTTTTTCCGATCGCTTACTCGCTGGCAATAACCTATAACGTCAGCCCTATGCCATTTATTATGGCAGTAGCGTTTGGCGCATCGGCGAGCTTTATTTCACCTTACGGCTATCAAACCAACTTGATGGTCTACAGCGCCGGGCAATACCGTTTTAGAGACTACCTG
>JBLHHD010000337.1:0-4295 GCA_047614605.1 Alteromonadaceae bacterium | reverse complement strand
AACGCGAAACACCCGCGCCGACAACGGGAATAACTTTACCAGCGGCTAATGCTTCGATAAGGCTTTCGGCCAGTGTGGGATGGTTGGCTGTTGATGAGTCTGACAAGGGCCTTTCTCCGGCACGTTTTTGTTATTGTGTCACTATAGCAGATTGTCCCGTTGGATGGTCAAGATTTTTTGTGAAAGTACGTACCCTCTGTGGGAAATGGCGGGAGCGGCAGCGGCGAAGCCTCTGTGCCGCGAATGTTAGGGGCATCACTGCCTTTGAATATAAATCGGATGTTATTTTTACATAAATAGATATTTAACAATCATTTTTCGTATTTTTTGTGGCTAATCTGGTATGACCCGCTATAATAAACCCAGTCATACAAAAAACACAGGAGGACCCTGACAAGTAAAAAAAGTAGTAAAGAGAGCAGTAAAAAAAGCAGTAAAAAGCAGAGACGCTGACAAAGGGGATTAGAGTCCCCAAAGTCAGCTCCTCAAATCAATCATCCAACACTCTATCAGTAATAGAGAAAGGACAAAAAACATGAGTAACCAGAACGTAACACCACTGGTGCGAAACGTCATCAGCATTTTGACGCTGCACCAACCAACCGCTCAAAACCCGCCCTTGTGTTGTGGAACAAACCAGCAATCAACCACTTACACCCATTCTGCAACCCCTTGGAGCATCAAATCATGAGCAATCAAAATCCACTTATCAAAGACACCGCTGTTGATACGTTAAATTCAGCTATCGAATCACTGCAATTGTTGTCAACTTTGCTGCGCAATACTTCAAAATTAGCGCTGATAAAAGAAGACGAGCAGGGCGGCGAAAAACACCTAACCACCGAAGAGGTAGCGGGCCTTGCACTTAATATAGATAGTGTACAATCGGCGCTTGAAGAAGGTGTCGCACAATGTCAAAAAACCGATAAAGTAAAAGACAAATAACTTTATTGGTTGATAACCACACCGCCTGCAAATAGTATCTTGCAGGCGGTGTTTTTAACTCATAATCCAACAAAAACAAACCACCCGCGCACCACAAAACCCCAAACAACGGCAACATCATCCAATTAGCACGATAGCTGTTAACCGATAACTATAGAGTATCGTTCCTGGGTCCCCGCCTTCGCGAGGATGACGAGGGGAGGGGGGGATAACGAGGGGAGGGCAATGCTCGAATATACAAAATTAACCAAAAACGAACCAAAGCCAAAACATCAGACCACAATCTCTATTCCTTTTGATATAATCCCACCGCCAATCCATAAAACCAATAAAAAGAGAGCTTTATGTCAAATCGTCGAGATTTTTTAAAATCGCTAGTTGCTGTTACCGCAGCGGGAGCGGTTGTCGGGTGCGCTGCAAATGCAGGTACGTCCACACCTAAAGCGACAGGTAAGTCGGTGATGGGGCGGGTGGTGCCTAAAATGGACGTGGTTCGAATCGGCTTTATTGGGGTTGGCCAGCGTGGGTATGGGCATGTGCAGCATTATTGTCATATCGAGGGGGTTCAAATTAAGGCGATTTGTGATACTCACGATGAAGTCTTACAGCGAGCGGTTAACTTTGTTACGAGTAAAAACCTGCCTAAACCCGACGTATACAGCGGCTCAGACGTTGCTTATAAAGAAATGCTCAACCGCGATGATATCGATATTGTGATCATTGCCACGCCTTGGGCCTGGCATACCGTCATGTGTGTTGACACTATGAATAGTGGCAAACATGCGTTTGTTGAAGTGCCAGCCGCCACCACTATCGAAGAGTGCTGGTTATTGGTTGATACCGCTGAACGTACTCAAAAAAACTGCATGATGATGGAAAACGTCTGTTACGGACGTAACGAATTAATGGTGTTAAACATGGCCCGGCAAGGGCTGTTTGGTGATTTGCTACATGGCGAAGCCGCCTATATTCATGAATTACGCTGGCAGATGAAAGAGCTAGAGCATAAAACCGGCTCTTGGCGCACCTATTGGCATACCAAAACCAACGGTAACCTGTATCCGACTCATGGCCTGGGGCCTGTGTCGCAGTACATGAATATCAACCGTGGCGACCGCTTTGATTACCTCACCTCAACCAGCTCTCAGGCGCTCGGTAGACAAGCTTACGCCAAGCGCGAATTTGCTCCAGATCACGAGCGTAATACACTTAAATATATTGCTGGCGATATGAATACCACCCTGATCAAAACCGCTCTAGGGCGCAGTATAATGGTGCAGCACGATACCACCACACCACGACCTTATACTCGTCATAACCTTATTCAGGGGACGAATGGTGTTTTTGCCGGGTTTCCTGATCGCATCGCAATAGAAACAGTACCAGCGCCAGTCAAATAAAAGGTTCAGCTCGACTATCAGCAAAAACGGATGCAATTCAAGGCGGCGGGTAGTGTCGCTGAAAAACCCGCCAAACCCAGCTTTCACCACTGGGATAACGAGATGGCTAAATGGTAGGCCCAATGCAACCTCTAAATATGGGACAAGTGGGGTGAAGAGGCCGAACAAAACGGGGGCATGGTGGCATGGACTTTTTAATGCTGTGGCGAATTGATTTATTGTCTACGCAACGGCGAAGCCCTGGATCAAGACGTATACGACGCAGCAGCCTGGTCATTAATAGCGCCACTAAGCGCCGACTCGGTAACGGATCGCTCCAACAGCAAAGACATCCCCGATTTCACCCGTGGTGTCTGGCAGTCTGGCAAACCGCTGGGGATTGTGACTTAAACCTCATAACTAAGGCTGGCTTAGGTATATAAAAAGCCTATGACAGCCACTTGTTGTTCTGATGAATTCCTATAATATGTGATGGTAAGACTTGGCTCCGGCTTATCATCGTAATTGGATAATCCAACACAAAAAACAACCTAAATAGTGACGATATGAAAATAATAAACATTAACAACCACACCCGTTTATCAAACACCTCAATAGTAAAATTTTTGATCAGTGCAGTAGTCATATTTGGCTTACTGGGCTGCGGAGGCGGTGGAGGCGGTAGCACAAACACGCCAATACCGCCTGTAGTGACTGATGCAACACTAACCGAAACACTCAATAACTATCTTAATGATAACCAGTCGGCAAGTAACCCCGGGTTAGCAATCGTTGTCAGAAAAGGCGGCGAAATTGTCTATCAATCCAGTAAAGGACTGGCCAACAGAGCCGACAACTTGGCGATTAACCCAAACACCCGGTTTCGGACTGGTTCGGTCACCAAACCGATGACGGCCATCGCTATCATGCAGTTGGTTGAGCAAGGGCTGTTAAGTGTCGATAACAAATTACTCGATCATATCCCCGAACTGGCTGGCGAATATGCGGACGTTACCATTCATCAATTGCTGACACATCAATCGGGTATCTCTGATTTTATTAATGAAGTTGATGATATGACGATATTCAACAATGTGACGACCTCAGCGTTTATTGACCTCAATAGCCTATTTAATGTGTTGAATTTTGAACCTGGCACACAAGGCAGATACAGTAATACTGGCTATGTGTTACTGGCCGTTATTGTTGAACGAGTAACAGGCTTAAGCTTTCCTGATTATATGGCCGCCAATGTGTTTTCTGTTTTAGGCATGAATGACAGCTATGTGATGAGCGAAGCGCATCAATTGGGCGAGTTTGGCGCACCGACAGCGCTTAACTATGCCAACACCACCACGTCATTTAATTTTAACTTGTTAATTTATGGGGCCAGTAACGTGATCAGTACCATTGAGGATATGACCTTGTTTGTTGACGGTTGGATGAGCCATACCTTGGTGAGTGAAGCCACACAACAGTTAATGCTCCAGTCAAATGGTGTGATCACCAACATTGGTAATTATGGTTATGGTTGGATAACGGGTCAGGGCAGACATAACTATACAGCCAACGACTACTGGCATACCGGAGGATTTGACGGTTACGCCTCGTTGGTGTATTTCTCACCAGACGATGATTTGGTGATCACTGTACTGTCAAATGGTGGTGAAACGACCAGAGGTCATATCAATAATATGGTTCAATTGGTTAGAGCGTTTAATTAATTTGCATTAAAATCAAATAAAGTACCCTCGGTCGAATGGTCGGTTGGTTATCGTGTAAATTTCACCGATAACCGCCGACCCTGTCCACTTTCCTTTTAAAAAACGCGTTAACATCCCAATTCAATTCAATGCTATACACTTAATGCGCTAAGATTATAAATTCGTTTGGTTTTTTAAAGAGCCGTACCCCGTGGGGCGATAAAATATGAATAATAAATACAGCGGTTTTGTTGTAGCAGTGAGTTTG
>JBLHHD010000336.1:0-4297 GCA_047614605.1 Alteromonadaceae bacterium | reverse complement strand
ACACCCACCATTACAACTGCATTTGCAACAGCTAATCCAGCGTCACTTTGATAAAACGGGCAGTGATAGAGCCAAACAAATTTTGGCTGATTTTGATAATCAAGTCGAAAACTTTTCGCTGATCAAACCCAAAGCAACCACTATTGATGCTCTGGTAGCCGCCCTTCCCACCACTGGTGTACAATATTCCAGTGAAGAGTTAACCATACCTGTGAGGGAATGCTAATGAGCCAAAACGACTTTCAATTCATACAGGTACAGCGAGCTGATGCGCACAAGATTGCCCTGGACCAACGCACCACTGAGTTTGTCGAAATCTACCAGCCAATGGATGAACCACAAAGCCAGGATCAGGCCGGCCGTTGCCTTGACTGTGGTAACCCTTATTGCGAATGGAAATGCCCGGTACATAACTACATCCCCCAGTGGCTTGAGCTAGCCAAAAAAGGCAAAATCATCGAAGCTGCCGAGTTATGTCACGAAACCAACTCTTTGCCTGAGGTGTGCGGAAGAGTGTGTCCGCAAGACCGCTTATGTGAAGGCGCTTGCACCCTAAATGATGAGTTTGGTGCCGTTACTATCGGCAGTATGGAAAAATATATCGTTGATACCGCCTTTGATATGGGCTGGCGACCCGATTTAACCGGCGTGCTCAGTACGGGTAAGCGAGTAGCCGTCATCGGTGCTGGTCCTGCCGGGTTAGCTTGTGCTGATGTATTAATTCGCAATGGTGTCCATCCGGTGGTTTATGACCGTCATGCACAAATCGGTGGTTTACTGACCTTTGGTATTCCCACCTTCAAACTCGAAAAATCAATCATGGTACGACGTCGCGAAATTTTCGAATCCATGGGAATAGAATTCAAACTCAATACTGAGATTGGTCAACAAGTCACCATTGATGATTTGTTAGGTGAATTTGACGCGATTTTTCTGGGCTTGGGGGCATACAAACCACTGACACTGGATTTACCTAAGGCAGCCAGTGCTGCGGATGAGCAGGAGCAACCATTAACTCAGGCATTACCTTATCTGATTGCCAATACCAGTCAAATGCTTGACTACCCGTTGAACTATGTCGATTTTGTCGATATGAGTGGCCAGACAGTGATCGTACTGGGTGGTGGTGATACCGCAATGGATTGTGTTCGAACAGCCATTCGCCAAGGGGCAGAAAAAGTCATTTGTGCTTATCGTCGCGATCAGAAAAACATGCCCGGCTCAGCACGAGAAGTCGCCAACGCCAAAGAAGAAGGGGTAGAATTTATGTGGTATGTTCAGCCGATTGCCATTGAGAGTAACGATGACAATACGGTTAGCGGTCTGACGTTTATCAAAACTGAACTGGGTGAAGCCGATGAAAATGGCCGACAACGACCACAAAACATCACAGGCTCAGAGTTTACTCTGCCAGTAGATGCCATTGTGGTTGCTTTTGGCTTCCAGCCTGAACAAGCGCCATGGTTAAGCAAACTGAACATCGCTCACAACCGCTGGAATCAGATTGAAGCATCAGAAAATAGCAAATTTGCCATGCAAACCAGCCATGAAAAAATCTTCGCTGGTGGTGATATGGTCCTTGGAGCTGACTTGGTAGTCACCGCCATTGCTCAGGGTCGTAAGGCCGCTGAGGGTATTATCGACTATTTCGAAGATTAACCATCGCGTGAACTATCAAAGCCTGCCTGTTTTTATGGCAGGCTTTATTTTTTAACCCCAAACAACTTACCCCTACAAATTCCACTTACCTCAAACCTTATACGATCATCAACCCTGTCAGTTAGACTAATTCCATCAGCTGTTTGAGTATTGCGTTTATCTTTACAAACACCAGTGAGGTATGCCGTCATTGATGATTCACCCCGTTTGGAGAGTTTATATGGCAGTAAATTGTTGTCCATGTTGTAACCTCACCAAAACTAACGTCGCGGCTTTAATGCCGCGCTTGCTTTACGCTGTAAACCCCTCAATAACACTATAAATAACCCCACCAAACATGTCATTTTAATGGCCGAGGCGGGATTTGTGCAAATTTTATCGCAAAAATGCAAATAATAGGTTTGATGAGGTCGATCATCCTAATTATTTACTGTAGAATCTCGCGCCAATTATGATGTCGCCTTAACCTGAGACATGTGATTGAAAATGTGATAAAGAGCGTCGCTGTTGTTGTTTTTATGAGCACAGAAATTTCTTTGTAACTCGTTGAAAATAACGGCTGGTTGTTCTGTCTTTGCGTTGCGTGGTCAGGTTTTAAAATTAACTTTAAAAGCCCTTTTATAGGAGCATTTCCACATGACTTCCAGCGCTACCCGTTATGTTAATTTAACCGTCGCCGAGCTAATCGAACACGCGGTTCGTAATGATGAAGGGACACTTGCCGCCAATGGTGCATTTGTTGCAGAGACAGGTCGAAGGACCGGTCGTTCTCCCAAAGATCGTTATATTGTCAAAGAATCTTCCACCGAAGCTGACATTCAGTGGGGCGCAGTTAACCAACCCATTGAAACTGAAAAGTTTGATGCCTTATGGCAGCGTGTCGAAGCCTATGTGCAAGCTGGCGATCACTACGCCTCTCCCCTTGAAGTCGGCTCTGATCCAGAACATGCTATTGCCATGAATGTGATCACAGAAACAGCTTGGCATCATGTTTTTGCCAAAAACCTGTTTATTATCTCTGATCACTGGAATGCTTCAAACAAGCCGACCTGGCAAGTCATGAATGTCCCTTCATTTGTCTGTAAACCTGAGCGTGATGGTACCAATGGTGATGGTGCTGTGATGATCAACTTTGCTCAGCGTAAAGTACTACTGGCTGGTATGCGTTATGCTGGCGAAATGAAAAAAGCGATGTTCTCAGTGCAAAACTTCCTGTTGCCAGCCAAAGATGTTTTACCTATGCATTGCTCTGCTAATGTTGGTGATGATGGCGACACCACTTTATTCTTCGGTCTATCAGGTACGGGAAAGACGACTTTGTCAGCCGATCCAAAACGCTTTTTGATTGGTGATGATGAACATGGCTGGGCAGCGGGTTCAGTGTTTAATATCGAAGGCGGCTGTTATGCCAAATGTATCGACTTATCACAAAAAAATGAACCGGTGATCTGGGATGCTATTCATTTTGGAACAATCTTAGAGAATGTAGTACTGGATAAAACCCGTACGCCAGATTATAACGATGTAAGCCTCACTCAAAACTCCCGTGCTGCCTATCCGCTTGAGCATATTGCCAAACGCGTTGAGCTTAACCGTGCCGGTGAGCCTAAAGCCGTGGTCTTTTTGACCTGTGACGTTAGTGGAGTATTACCACCGGTATCAATTTTGTCAGACCAAGCGGCTGCTTATCACTTTTTAAGTGGTTATACCGCCAAAGTGGGCTCGACTGAAATTGGTTCAACCTCTGATATCGAATCAACTTTCTCCACCTGTTTTGGTGCCCCTTTCTTCCCCCGTCCAGCCAGTGTTTATGCTGAATTGCTGAAAAAACGGGTTCGCGAGTTCGACAGTAAAGTGTATCTGGTAAACACCGGCTGGACAGGTGGTCCATACGGTACTGGTAAACGTTTCGACATTCCAACAACCCGTGCCATCGTTGATGCAATTGTATCTGGTGAACTGGCCAATGTAGAAACCCAACACATTGATATTCTTAATCTTGATGTGCCAGTTGCCGTTAATGGTGTGAATACTGAGCTGTTAAATCCGATAAATACTTGGGTTGATAAAGAAAAATACCTGGAATATGCTCGTAATCTGGCTGGCGATTTCATTGAAAACTTCGGCAAATACGATGTCTCAGCAGAAATAGTTGCAGCAGGTCCACAGCGGTAAGCTGTTTTAAACCTGTTCAAACAAAGAGCGGCCCCAGATGGGGCCTTTTTTATTAGCGGATAAATTACTATTTGATTATTAAGCCACTGCAAATCACTTCACCGGCAAGTAAATACTCGCAGCAAGTCCACCACCTTCACGGTTAATGAGTGTGACTTCTCCCTGGTGCATATCGACAATCCGCTTGATGATCGCCAATCCTAAACCACTACCCTCACCGCCTCTGGCAATATCACCTTGGGTAAACGGTTGAAATAAACGCTCAACATCATCCTCTGGAATACCCGGGCCACGGTCCAAAACTGTACAGTAGACTTGTTTTTGTTTTTTATAATAACCACATTTGACTTCAATATCACCATCAGAATAACGCAGTGCATTACCTAATAAATTACTGATCACCCGCTTGATTGCAACGGCTCTTAAGGGGATTAATGGCAGCCTGTCATCCAGGTCACAGTGA
>JBLHHD010000335.1:0-4311 GCA_047614605.1 Alteromonadaceae bacterium | reverse complement strand
AGGATTCAGTGGGCGTTAAAAACGCTTTAGGCAGGCAAATGAGAGCAGGTTTAGTCATTCTATATCAAGCTCATTTAACGCCGCATAAAGCGTTTTTAAACCCACCCTCCGAGAGCCTCTGAGCGATCCCACTTCTACGTTACACTGGTTTGAAAGGGAACGACCATTACGGCACCAGTGCGCCTTGAATTGAAACCGCTCAGAGGCGCTGAAACTCGTATTTTGAAGTCACTTGGGTATAGCATATTGGCATCAATGGGGTTACTCATATAATCACCCATACCCACACGATAGGGGTTATCCGGGTAGGTTTGCTTTAGAATGACTAAAACGCAGTAAATTTAACTGCTGTGAGAACATTTCAGTTCTCACTGGTTACTCACCATCTAACCATTCGGCACTCGATAGAGGCCAAAATAATATCGCCGATATGATTGGTACCAATGAGGTTCACTCGAAATGGCTGACTAAATCATGCAACATGGCCGCGGTGGTTCCCCAGATAAAGCGGTTTTCAAACGGCATAAAATGGACATTTCGCTGCTGACCAAGACGTTTGAAACTCATTTGGTGATGGTTGTCGCGGTTGAGAAAAAATGCCCAGGGTACCTCAAAGGCATCATCCACTTCATTCTTATCAAGGATCAGCTGATAATCGGCATTAACAAAACCGACAAAAGGGGTAACCACATATTGGGAGATAGTCTGATAGGTTTGTAACTGGCCGATAATCTGCACTTCGCCGGGTTTAATACCCACCTCTTCGTGAGTTTCTCTAAGCGCCGTATTAATCAGCGTATCGTCGGCGTGTTCAAAGCGTCCGCCGGGGAAACTGACCTGACCAGGGTGGTGTTTAAGATGAGCCGCTCGCTGGGTTAATATGACAAAGAGTTTATTATGGCGCTCTACCATGGGGATAAGCACTGCCGCTGGCACCAGCTTGTCCTTTTGGGCATCGATAGCTTTAGCCGCAGCGGATTGAGACAAAGTCTCTGACAGTGGCCTGGCTGCCAGTGGGGATAATACAAACGAAGATTCAAATTGGCGTTTATTCATGAATGCTGTCGACTCCCGATTCGCTGTAAGTGACGGATAAGACAGGTAATATCTTATTGACCTTATCATACGTTTCCTGGTATTCACTATCAACCAAAGAATCGGCTACCAGCGCACCACCTGCCCAACAATGAATTTTATTGCCAGTCTCATCGCGTTGACACACCAAAGTACGAATAGTAATGCTGGTATCCATATTGCCCGAGGCACAAATATAACCAATAGAGCCACAATACACTGAGCGGCGATGAGGCTCTAGTTGATCAATAATTTGCATGGCTCTGATTTTAGGCGCACCGGTGATTGAACCACCCGGAAAAGCACTGCGTAATAAATCACAGGCTCGGTATTGCTTATCCAACTCACCAGTCACAGTGCTGACCAGATGATGTACCGCAGGAAAACTTTCAATAGCAAACAACGAAGGCACTTTGACTGAACCGGCCACACTGACCTTGCCAATATCATTACGTAACAAGTCGACAATCATCACATTTTCAGCCCGGTCTTTAGGCGACTGACTCAGTTGTTGGGCATTTTTGGCGTCTTGTTCGGGGTCTGTCGAACGCACAGCGGTGCCTTTAATGGGCTTGGTTTGAATGTGGCTACCGTTTAATTGCAGCAGTCGCTCTGGCGAAATACTGACGACAGCGTAATCTTCAAAGCGTAAAAAAGCCGAAAATGGCGCTTTATTGGTCTCTCTGAGCAGACAGTACGCATTATACTCATCGCCTTTAAAATGGGCAGTAAAGCGTTGGGCCAGGTTGATTTGGTAACAATCACCGCTAAGTAAATATTGCTGAACCTGATTGAATTTGGTGGTGTAGGCGTTAAAGTCCATATTGGCTTGCCAGTCACAGGTAATAGCAAAAGGGGGGGTTGGGTTGATATGTCTGGTTTGGCAATATGCAACAAACTCAGGCGCGACACTTTGCAGTGAGGGGCCTTGGGACACAAACCACAAGGTTTGCTGATGATTGTCTTTGATAATAGCCCAGTCAAAAATCCCCACCGCCATATCTGGGGTGTTGATATCGTCCAGCGCATTTTTATCGAGCACTTCAAAACTCGCCCCTAAATCATAGCCAAAATAACCAACGGCGCCGCCGATAAACGGCAGGTGCGTTGGGTTGGTTTTGATTTTAATCACCCGGTCGATTTGCTGTTGAACGATTAATAACGGATCACTGAGACTATAAGAGGATTGCTGGTTTTCAATAATTTGAGTTTGCTGATGCTGACAGATGATTTTGACCCGGGGTTTGGCCACCATAATGTCAAAACGGCTGTCAACATGGTCACAATTGGCGGAGTCGAGTAACATCGCCCAGGGTTGTGAAGCAAAGCAGGCAAACAGTTGAGTAGAATTTAAACACTGCTGGGGCCTGTTTTGATCGGTTTTAACGGTTAACTGTTTTACTATGAGATTTGCGGGCATTATAACCTGAAAAATTGACTGTTATCACTGGAAGCTATTCGATGCGCAGAGTATCATATTCTGATCATTTACCAAACCCCCATTAATATGAGAAGGTTTCATCATGACGGTGATATGCCAACAAGATTTAATCGACAGTGTCGAAGACGCATTACAGTACATTTCTTATTACCATCCACTGGATTTCATTCAGGCGCTGGAAAAAGCTTACCATAAAGAACAAAATCAAGCGGCCAAAGACGCCATTGCCCAAATCATTATCAATTCGAGAATGTCAGCAGAAGGTCATCGGCCTATTTGTCAGGATACCGGCATTGTTACTTGTTTTGTTAGAATTGGCATGGATGTTAAATGGGATAAAACCGAGTTGACCGTGCAACAAATGGTTGATGAAGGCACCCGCCGTGCTTATGGCAACCCAGATAACCCCCTTAGAGCCTCAATTGTCGCCGACCCCATCGGTGCCAGAAAAAATACCCGTGATAATACCCCAGCGGTAGTCCACATCGATTTGGTGGCGGGTGATAAAGTTGAAGTGATGATCGCAGCCAAAGGCGGTGGGTCCGAAAATAAAACCAAAATGGCGATGTTAAACCCGTCAGACTCAATAGCTGACTGGGTAGTGAAAACCTTGCCAACGATGGGAGCAGGGTGGTGTCCACCGGGAATGCTCGGTATAGGGGTGGGTGGTACCGCCGAAAAAGCGGCAGTATTAGCCAAAGAATCCTTGATGGGTGCGGTTGATATTCAAGACCTGATTGACCGTGGACCACAAAATGCCGAAGAAGAGCTGCGTTTAGAGATATACCAACGAGTTAATGATTTGGGTATTGGTGCACAGGGTCTTGGTGGTTTAACCACCGTTGTTGATGTGAAAATTATGTCGGTGCCTACTCATGCGGCATCAAAACCGGTAGTGATGATCCCCAACTGCGCTGCCACTCGCCATGCACACTTTACTTTAGATGGGTCGGGACCAGCCAATTTGGTACCGCCAAAACTCGAAGATTGGCCACAAGTGACCTGGGAGCTTGGTAATAACGTGCGGCGGGTTAACGTTGATGGTTTGACCAAAGATGATATTAAAGCGTGGAAAACCGGTGAAACCGTGTTGTTATCGGGCAAAATCTTAACCGGTCGTGATGCTGCGCATAAACGCATTCAGGAGCTGCTGGCCTCTGGTGAGGGGTTGCCTGAGGGCGTCGACTTTACTAATAAATTCATTTATTACGTGGGTCCGGTGGATGCCATTCAAGGTGAAGCGGTGGGGCCTGCCGGTCCTACAACAGCCACTCGAATGGACAAATTCACCGATATGATGCTGGATGAAACCGGTCTGCTAGGTATGATTGGTAAATCTGAACGAGGTGCTGCCACCATTGAAAGTATCAAACAACGTCAATCGATTTATTTGATGGCGGTGGGTGGTGCGGCTTATCTGGTCTCCAAAGCGGTTAAAAAAGCCAAAGTCGTGGCGTTTGCAGAGCTGGGTATGGAAGCCATTTATGAATTTGAGGTTGAGGATATGCCAGTGACCGTAGCGGTTGACAGCACTGGAGCCAATGTTCATGAGCAAGGGCCTGCCATTTGGAAGGTCAAAATTGCCGATCTTAATGAAAAATTAAAAGCCTAAAATCTAGAATCTAGAATTAAAAGGCTAAACCCCGTTGTTTGCTCAGCACTGACGGGGTTTTTTAAATCAAGGAATCATCATGTTAAAACAACTCCTGCGAACAACGCCAAAGCTGCTTAAGCTTGGCGTTTTGTCAGTGTTGCCGCTATTACCACTGATGTCAGTTGGTGTGCAAAGTGCAACG
>JBLHHD010000334.1:0-4351 GCA_047614605.1 Alteromonadaceae bacterium | reverse complement strand
ATGGCTTTTTTATATTCTGGTGGGATAGGTTTACCTTGAATGCCCATTATTTTTTCCAATTTGACTTTTTCCACTGAATATACTACGCCTTTTTGAAAAAGTATCAATTCATTTGACCGGGACTATAATCTAAGCAGCTTTCATTATTTCAAAATCTATTGGACTCATAAAGCCATTGGCACTATGCCTTCTCGTCCGGTTGTAATCAACTTCAATAGTTTCAAAAACCGATTGTCGCATCAATTCTCTCTCTTTTATTGATTTATATCGAATGGCTTCAACCTTTAGCGAATTGAAAAACCTTTCAGCACAGGCGTGTCCCAACAGTTTCCCTAACGACTCATACTTTGTTTAAGATCATATCGGTTGATCAAATTCCGGTAATCGTTTGAACAATACTAACGGCCTCGATCACTGTGGACGATCACTTTGTTAGGAAAACCCCGGCTGGACAGTGCCATTTTCAACGCATCACCGACCAGATCAGCGGTCATATGGGTGCTCATTGACCACCCGACCACCGCACGAGAATACAAATCGATCATAACAGCCAAGTACAGCCAGCCTTCACTAGTATATAAATAGGTAATATAACCCACCCATTTTGGGTTTATTTGGGTTGTGATGAAATCTCGAGCCAGCAGGCTCGGGGCGATGGCTTGGTTATGGTTGCTGCCTCTCGTCACCTTGAGTTTTCGCGCAGCCTTAGGCACCAAGTGCTGGCGTTTCATACTGTTGCGGATTGTTTTAATGTCAGCTGACTCACCTTTATCGGCTAATTCGGCTTGAATACGCTCAGCCCCATACCGCCGTTTACTCGCATCAAAAGCCGCCTTGACCTTCTCATCTCGTAACTGACGCCCCCCAAGGTAATTTAGTGACCATTCCTGGCCGGGTATGTAATTGTCGCGACGAACTGGGTAAAGTGAATGTTGGCATTGCGTTTGTCAATACTGAGGAACAAGTAAATCAATTGCTGGAACAGTTATTTATCATCGCTGGCACTTTGTAATGACACATTCTCACAAAAAACGCTAATACTGCTGATAAGGATGACCCTGAGTTAATTATCAGCTATGATAATTTGATGCGCATTTTTATTAAAAGACTAAAAGTACTAAAAAAGGCAATTCGACTTGCCTCCCTAACCTTGTTGATGATCTTGTCTTTAACGACGATATCGTCCTATGGGGCTCAAATAAAGGTCGTTACCGAATACTTCCCTCCTTATCAAATTCTCAATTCAGATGGTAGCCTCGGTGGGTTTTCTACCGAAGTGGTGCTGGAATTGTTTAAACTCACTGGCGATACCCCAGATATTCATACCATGCCGTGGGCAAGGGCTTATGACACCGTCAAAAAAAGTAAAAATGTGATGGTTTTCACCATTGCTCACACTGATATCCGACACGGTCTATTTCAATGGGTTGGGCGTTTAAGCGGCGAGTATTTGTATATTTGGGGATTAAAATCTCGCTTTAATCAACCTTTTGAATCACTTGAGCAAATGCACCCCTATAGCATAGCGACTTCGAGGCACTCTAACCCGGATCAGTATTTTACCGCTCATCAGTTCGAGCACCTATATCGACTAGTCAAACCCGATCAAAACCTAGGCATGTTGCTGACCCGGCGGATTGACTTGATCATCAGCTCAGAACAATCGCTAAAAATACGCCTAAACAAAATGAAGATCGATTTGTCGATGCTCACCAAAGTATTTAAAATAGAAGCGCTAAACAACAACCTCAGTATCGCTTTTAATCTCAATAGTGATCACCAACTAGTCAGTCGTTATCAACAGGCGTTTGAAGTATTAGAAAAAAGAGGCACAATCAATGTACTTAAACGTAAATGGTCAATCCGCGACTAAATCACCCCGTCAGTGAACAAACTTGCATTGAATCCCATTGAATGAAATGGCATCATTGATACATTCACAAGAGCACCAATTGATTAGATTGACTCGCGCCAGAGTAATCAAAAATCACGCTGTTGATTCATATTATTGAATTATATAGTTTTATTGGTTTTTTGGGGGCTTTCAATGTTTGAGGAGGTGATTTTTGCTCACTCCCTTTTTTATTAAATTAATGTCATCTCACGCTGGTGCGGCAAATCTAACCGATTGATGCTCTAAAAGGAAACTCTGATGTTCTGGTCCTCAGCACAGCAAGTCGCAAAAGTGGCGTTAGCCAATAACAGTCTACTCCCCATTTCAACCAAACCGATGGTGATTGAGCAAAATGGGATTCACTTTTACCTGCATGTGCTCAACGCCAATTTGCAACGTAAAATCAACCACGCCAAAACCAGCCCTAATCCATTTTCACCTTATAACCAGGATATGTATGTCGGCCCCGCTGGTGACAGCCACGTTTGTTTACTTAACAAATTTCCGGTGCTGGCCCCTCACCTGCTAATTTGCTCAAAACCGTTTATCGAGCAAAGTAGTCCGCTGGATATCACTGACTTTACCGCCTGGTTGCTCGGTTATGATCAAAGTGACATTTTTGGTTTTTATAACGGTGGCAGACTAGCGGGTGCCAGCCAACCGCACCGCCATATGCAATTGGTAAAAACCGATATTCCGTTAGCACCGCTGATTTTAAGCTCGCAACTGCCATTTAAACACCGTTTGTTTGTTTACGATAAGCTTGATGCCCAAGCGCTGATGGCCGATTACCTTAGCGGTATGAATGAGTTGGGTTTATATGACTCACAACAGTGCCAGCCTTATAACCTGTTATTAACCAATAGCTGGATGCTGATTATCCCCCGCTCCACTAATAACCTTAATGGCATATTTGCCAATGGGATCAATTACAGTGGCCACTTCTTGATCAAAAACCAAAGTCAAATTGACTGGCTCACCGAGTTTGGCATCATCGAATATTTAAGCCAATGCAGTATACCTAAAGAGGCACCATCACAACGATGACAAAAATTAAACTTTCCCCACAACAAAAAAACGCTATAGTAAACAAAATCCAGCGGTATTTCGCGCGGGAGCTGGATCAGGATATCGGTGATTTTGATGCTGAGTTTCTCCTCGATTTTTTCTCTGAGAATGTCGGTGGTTATTATTACAATCAGGGGTTATACGATGCCCAAACCGTATTGGCGGCTCAGCTTGATAATATCAACGAAGCGATAGACGTATTAGAAAAAGAAACTTTTAATTGACCACCAGGACGCCTCTAACTGTCGCCAGCCGTTGTAATAAAAACCTTATTTAACTGGTCTGTTAGAATAATTAGTTCTCAGCCGAAACGTTCACTCTCGCGATGCGTCGAGTTAACTTATCATCGGGCTGAAATCATTAACTTATTGATTAATAAGTCTTACGACGATACTGCATAGCGCCTGCCCTGCCATTTGGCAGATGGAAACTAGTGTTTCACGGGCACTAATTATTATGGTTCTAGTTTAGTTTCAGGTGTAATTTGATGGTAAAAACAATTTTTGCGGTATGTGCTTTATTGCTGGTGTCTTTAACTGTAATCGCTAAACCCTTTCGAGTCGTATCCGAACATCTCCCGCCGCATCAAATCAGCTACAATGGCAAATTTATTGGCGGTACTTCTTATCTGATCATGAAAGAAGTTCTGCGCCGGGCAGGTTTCCCCGAGCGTATGGAAGTTCTGCCATGGGCCAGAGCCTATAAAACCGCCCAGGAAGAAGACAATGTGATCATTTTCAGTTTGGCTCGCAGCGCCAAACGCGAAAAACTGTTTAAGTGGATAGGTAAGTTGGAGGATATTGAGTTTAATTTTTATGCCCTTCGGACCTCTAATGGACCCATCCTAAATACTTTTGAAGATGCGCTGCAATACAATACCGTCACGGTCAGAAACAGTATTTCATCAGAGATATTACAACGTCTTGGATTTGTCGAAGGCCATAACCTAACCCTCACTGTCGGCATTATCGACGCGTGGAATATGCTGCGTAAAGGCAGAACTAACTTCACCTACACCAACAACACCATTGCACAGAATATGTATAGCAACTTTGGTATGAAAGCCGATGCATTTGTCAAACAAAGCGTAAGCAGTGAGAAACAAGCGGTGTTTGTTGCTGCCAGCCTAGGTACCGATGATTGCGTAATAAAAAAACTCAGTGACGTACTTAAGCAGTTAAAACAAGATGGTACTTACGAGACGATTTTGGCGATACAGCATCCGGCAGTAAAGTAACTTGTTCATGCCTTATCGTAGGAACAACCTGAGTGCCGTGATAAATGGCGCAGCCATTTCAAAGGATGCACCACCTTTAGACCAGTTCGCGCGAACGGCCCGATTTCGTTGCTTCGCTTCTACCGCTCCACAAGAAAGCCCCATATATTGAG
>JBLHHD010000333.1:0-4352 GCA_047614605.1 Alteromonadaceae bacterium | reverse complement strand
GAGCCTGTCCGAGAATGAGACTCGACTGAGGAAAATCTGGATTTGGCTATTTTACGCGCTTTTTCCAGTTAAATAGTCAAACTATTCGCCTGAAAAAACCGCGAAAACGATCTCAAACCCGCTTTCCTTCAGCACTAGCCCTATTCTCGGACAAGCTCCTAGTGGTGTTGGTACCATTATCTGCTGTTTGTTTATAAGGAATACTCTGTAGCGTGCGATATAGCTCAAAATGGCGAGGTGATAATTGAGAATAAAGCCAATTGTAACATGATTGTAATAATGGTCTAATTTCTTAACAAATGTTGCATACGCTATTGCGAATCATTCACATTTAAACTATTATGTCACCAGTTTAGCCGTTCCAGTACAAATATGACTGACACGGATAAAAAACGCTAAATAAACTAAATTAGTAAATTTAAAGGAAAAAGTATTAATGTTTGTCTGTATCTGTCACGGTATTACTGATAACGCAATCCATAACTCAATTGATGAGGGTTCTACTACCATGCGTTGTTTGTCTCGTGGCCTTAATGTTGGCACGGAATGTGGCCAATGTGTAAAAACGGCCAAGCAAGTGCTTAATACTAAACTGGTAGAAATTACCAATGCAGGTGAATAAGTTGCTAATTTCATACATGCGATTGAGAATTATTCATATTTAGATTAGTATGGCCAAGTTGCAAAAATTGAAGGGAATTTAATTGATAACGCGACAGGTTCAGCTATGGTTTAATAGCATCACTTAAAAAGTGAACTTAAGTTTTCAATAAAGTTAAGTCATCGATAGGAAAGTAATAATGTTTGTCTGTATTTGTCACGGTGTCACTGATAACGCGATCAATAACTCAATTGACGAAGGGTCAACAACCATGCGTTGTTTGTCTCGTGGTCTTAATGTTGGAACTGAATGTGGTCAATGTGTCAAAGCAGCCAAACAAGTATTGACCACCAAACTGGTTGAAATCTCCGACGATAGTGAGTGATCGCCACGGCATTTACCATTTTTCTAATAGCGGTTCAGTACTGATGGTTATTAAAAGCCACTGAACCTGCTGTAGCAAACCGATTATTTAGGACATTAGGCTGTTAAAACAGCAATGTTTGGCAGCGGTAACCCTACTCTTTAACCTTTATCTGGCTCTGACCATATCACGCAATTTAGGGTAACAGTTTTGTTTATGGTAGGAACGACCTCCGCGCCGCGAACTTCGTCGAAAACGCAGTGATTGTGTTGACTTTGTCAACATTCGCGACGAGACGGCGCTCCTACCACGCGCATCAAAGTGTTACCCTATTTGATCGGTGCCCTTTATCTATAACACTTCAATAACCACACTTTTCATGTTATAACCCTATGCGATATTATTAGCTCATACCACATTGGGAAAACTGTGAAATTAAAACTACTTACTGGTGCAATCGCTACCAGTATTGCCCTGCCAGGCTGCGTTATCGCTGTTGATACGGGTAGCAGCAAACGCAACCAACAATCGTCCTCACAATCAGTAGTAACATCATCATCTACACCGTCAGCATCAGTGGCTAAGGACCAGGTTTTACCTACCCCCGATGTGGTCGAAGAGCTGGCTAACGGCTTAAAAGTGATCATTGTCAAAACTGATTACCCGGATGTGGTATCAATGAACATTCCGGTGTCTACTGGCTCACGTAACGAAGTTGAAGCAGGTAAAACCGGTTTTGCTCACTTCTTTGAGCATATGATGTTTAAAGGCACGCCAAATTATCCTCAGGCCAAATATGATGAGATCCTCAAAAATGCCGGGGTTGATAATCGTGCTTATACTACCGATGACTACACCACCTTTTCTAAAGAACATCTCAAAACCATGCTGATGCTCGAAGCGGATCGTTTTCAAAACTTGGTGTATAGCGAAGCACAGTTTAAAACTGAGGCCTTGACGGTTAAAGGCGAGTATCTGAAAAATACGGCTAACCCAATCCGTAAATTACTTGAAGCGTCACGTAAAATCGCTTTTACCGAACATACTTATCAACATACCACCATGGGCTTTTTCGAAGATATCGAAGCCATGCCAGAGTAAATGGAATATGCAGGCACGTTTTTCGAACGCTTTTACAAACCGCAAAATGTCTCCATTGTGATCACTGGTGATATTGATCCTCAAGAAACCTTAAAATGGGTTAAGCAATACTGGGGTGAGTGGCAAAAAGGTCACTACCTCGCTGATATTAAACAAGAACCTAAACAAACGGCGGCCAAATACCAGCATGTTAAATTTGATGGTATGCCAGGTCACTGGATCATGCAGGGGTTCCACGGACCGGCGTTTGATGCCCGTAAAAAAGACAAACCAGCGGTAGACTTGCTGGCTGAATTGTATTTTTCGAAAACCTCAGATATCTATCAAAAACTGGTTGTTGACAGTCAAAAGGCCAGTGAGTTCTTTACCTACTTACCTGATCGTAAAGATGCCCATATGCTTTATATTGCGGCAAAAGTGGATAACGTCGAAGATATCCCGTTTGTCCGTGAAGAAATAGCTAAAGCTCGCAGTACTGCTGCTGGTGAGCAAAAATTGTCTAAGCTTAAGTCCAATCTTAAATATAGCTTTATTAACAGCCTTGACAGCTCAGCGGCTATTGGCAGCACGTTAGCTCGTTTTGTTCATTTTGAACGGGACCCACAAACGATTAATCAGCTTTATCGGATTACTGACAAGATAACTCCCAAGGAGGCTCTGACCATATCACGCAATTTAGGGTAACAGTTTTGTTTATGGTAGGAACGCCTCCGCGCCGTGAACTTCGTCGAAAACGCAGCGATTGTGTTGACTTTGTCAACATTCGCGCCGAAACGGCGCTCCTACCATGCGCATCAAAGTGTTACCCTGTTTGATCGGTGCCCCCAAGGATATTAAGCAAGTGGCTAATCGCTATTTTATTGACAGCAATAGCACCACCATTTCAATGTCGGATTTGGCCAAGCTGGACAGTTTCGAGCAGGATGTCACGATTGCATCGTTTATTGATGCAAACAAACCTGCTTTTACCAGTGTTGATAACTCTACGGCATCACCATTAGTGGATGTTAATTGGTTATTCCACACTGGACCTGCTGCTGATCCTAAAGGTAAAAAGGGTCTGGCGGCATTAACCGCTGCAATGATTGCACAAGGCGGCTCACAAACTCGTTCTTTTAAGGATATTCAACTGGCTATGTATCCGATTGCCGGCAGTTTTGGGGTGCAGGTTGACAAAGTAATGATCTCATTTCGCGGGCGTATCCACCGCGATAACGCCGAACTTTGGCAGTCTTTGGTGATGGACCAGCTGATGAACCCTGGCTGGCGTGAAGATGATTTGAAGCGATTGAAAACCCAGGTGCTAAATTCGATTAAAAGCGAGCTAAAATCGTCAAACGACGAAAAATTGGGTAAAGAAGTATTATATTCGGCGTTGTATCAGGGTCACCCATATGAAAGCTTTAATAGTGGTGATATCTCGGATATTGCCGACATAACCTTGCAAGATATCCGCGAGTTCTACCAAACCCAGTTTACTCAGGCTAAGTTGACGCTGGGGCTGACTGGTAATCTGCCCAAAGCAGTAAAACAGCAAATGATCAGCGCTTTGGCAACATTACCAAAGGGTGATGAAACCCGCTTATCTGTGCCTAAAGCACCAGCATTAAAGGGGCGTCATGTGACGGTGATCGAGAAAAATGCGGCTTCAACAGCGGTTTCTTTTGGTTTTCCTATCGATACCACTCGGGCCGATAAAGACTGGGTTGCGCTGTGGCTTATTCGCTCGTACTTTGGTGAGCATCGCAGTCATAACAGTTATCTGTATCGAAAGATCCGTGCCATGCGCGGAATGAATTACGGTGATTATTCGTATCCACTCTAAATCACCGTGTAGCCTACAGCACTCAGGGTGGGATTATACCTTCGAATAAAGGTCCGTAGGATGGCGTAGAGCGCATAGCGAAACCCATCATGCCTGGTTTTAATGGGTTTCGCCTTCGGCTCTACCACATCCTACTGTAAATCGGGAAAGTATAATCCCACCCTGCTACAGCACTGAGGAAATAATTTAAAAAATGACGAATAATGACTTGACACTGTTTTAGGTCATAAATGCCCATTTCAGTGTCATCGACACAATCTCATTAAACCTCAATTACCCTATTGTCAGCGCAGCCTGTTGCATTTTATTGATTATCTAATCCTCCCTCGTAGACAAAAAAGTTAATGGGTTATATCACCACACAAACGCAAAAAATCGTCCTCAAAAACCCATGATAGAATAGAGCCACTTAACAAATATTGTGATCGTTGGTCATTCCTTTGGACAAAAAAGCAGTTAAT
>JBLHHD010000332.1:0-4354 GCA_047614605.1 Alteromonadaceae bacterium | reverse complement strand
CGCAAATTAACATTCAAACTTTTTGGCGGGCAGCGTCCCCCAAAGAAATTGAATCTGAAATTATTGAACCCCAGGAAGAAGTATTACAGGGTTTGCCCGGCTTAACCTCATTAAGAACGTTTGCCAATGCCGGGGCGGGTTTCGTCAATCTTGAATTTGACCTTAATACCGATATGCAAAAGATCCTGATTGAAGTGATCAGCCGAATGAATCGCTTGCCGCCTTTGCCAAGAGAGGTTAATGCGCCGCGAATCGATATGGGCGGTGGCGGTAACGCGCTGATCTATTTCTTTTTGCAAGCCTTGCCGGGTAACGATGTACCAGTGTCAGAATATACCAGCTACTTTGACGATACCATCAGACCACGTATCGAAAGTATTGCCGGTGTAGCGAGTGTCCAGTTACAATCTGGCGGTGGCGCACAACAGATGGAAATTGTCTTTGACCCTTATCAGGCGGCAGCACTGGGCATTGAAATTAATCAGGTAGCTGGTCTGCTTGGCTCTGCTAATGATGTTTCAGGCGGCTCTGTTGATGTCGGACGACGGGCGTATACCTTACGTTTTGCCGGGCGTTATCAGCCTGAAAAAATGGGCGAGATGATTCTACAGTGGCGCGATGGTAAACCGATTAAATTGGCCGATATTGCCACCATTAACATCACCCGGGATTCCAGCGACAGCATCGCAGTACAAAACGGTAATCCGGCCATGTCAGTGCGGATTGACAAAGAAAATGGTGCCAATGTACTAAAAACCCTCGAAAAAGTGAAAGATCGTATCGCCCAAATTAACAGCGAACAGTTACAAGCCAAAAACCTTGTTATGGTGCAGTCATTTGATGCTTCCGTTTTTATCTACCGGGCGATTAGTCTGGTTTTTAGTAACTTGGTGCTGGGTATTTTGCTGGCGGTGGGTATTTTGTGGCTGTTCTTGCGTCAAGGTCGTGCGACGATGATTGTGGCACTGGCTATTCCCATTTCAGTATTATCAACCTTTGTAGTGCTTAAAATAACCGGTCGCTCATTAAATGTGATTTCATTGGCTGGGTTGGCATTTGCCGTGGGCATGGTACTGGATGCCGCCATTGTAGTGCTCGAAAATATCGTGCGCTTACGTCAAAACGGCGAAAATGAGCATGATGCCGCGCAACTGGGGACTTCACAGGTATTGGGTGCCTTACTGGCATCAACCGCCACAACCATTGCGATTTTTATTCCAGTGATGTTTTTAGGTGATGTGGCCGGGCAACTGTTTGCTGATTTAGCCTTAACCATCGCGATTGCCGTGTTTATCTCATTTTTGGTGGCGATCACTATCTTGCCTGCCGTCGCTAAAAAGTACTTAAGCGATTGTGATATGGACGATAAGCTGGCCCCTTTGTGGCATAAAATCACCCAGCTGGTGATGGTGCTGACTGCCACGGGTAAAAAACGGCTGATGGTGATTGGTACTATGATGACAGTACCTGTGCTTGCGAGTGTAGTGATGATGCCAAACCTGGATTATTTACCGCCAGTGAAACGGGATGCTGTTGATGCCTTTTTTAACTTTCCGGCGGGAGCCAACAACGCTTTTAAGAAAAATGAAGTAGTTGATGTAGTGGTTAAACGGTTGCAGCCTTATATGGATGGTACTTTGGAGCCAGCCTTAAAAAATTACTATTTTCTTACCTTCCCTAACGGCGGCACCATTGGTGTCAGAGCCAAAGATCAAGGCAAGGTCAAAGAGTTGGAGCGGATTATTCGTGATGAAATATTAAAGGACTTGCCTGATACCCAGACGTTTGCTCAACAGGGTAACTTGTTTGGCGGTTTTGGTGGTCGACGCAGCATTGATATTCATTTGCAGGGTGCCGATACTCAAGCCATTGCTGAAGTTGCTCGTAAAGGCATGGAATTACTCAACAAAAACTTCCCTGGGGCCAATGTCAGACCAAATCCGAGCCTTGAACAATCTGAGCCTGAGTTGCGTTTAACCCCTGATGATCGTCGCATTAGTGAGGTGGGTTATACCCGCGCTTCGGTAGCACAACTGGTGCGTTCATTAGGTGATGGTTTGTATGTCGGTGAGCATTTTGATGGCAACAAACGCCTTGATATTATTTTTAAATCCCAGGGCTGGGATAACCCTGAAGAGCTGGCTTCGTTACCCGTAGCTACCCCAAGCGGCGCACTGGTTAGGTTAGGTGACTTGGTTGAAGTGAAGCGCACCGTTGGTCCTTCAAGAATACAGCGTATCGATGGCAAACGCACATTAACCCTGAGCTTGAGTCCGCCAGAAGATATGTCTTTGCAAGAAGCGATGAATATTATCAAAGCCGATATAGAGCCGACGTTGATAGGCATGTTACCGCCTGATGGTTCGATTAATTACGGTGGCAGTGCCGATGCGCTTAAAGGGGCTATCAGCAATATGTCTGAAAACTTTATTCTGGCGTTGGGTTTGTTATTTGTATTGATGGCTGGTTTGTTTAGATCATTAAAAGACAGCCTGCTGGTGGTGCTTTCTATTCCATTAGCAACGGTTGGCGGGGTAGCGGCTATTCAGTTGTTAAATCTGGTGACCTTTCAGCCGCTCGACTTATTGACCATGATTGGCTTTATCATTTTGCTGGGGCTGGTAGTTAACAACGCGATTTTACTGGTGCATCAAACCCGTTCAGGCGAAAGAGCAGGCGCGAGTCGGACCGATGCAGTACGCCAAGCTTTGCAACTGCGCTTAAGACCCATTTTCATGAGTACTGCCACCAGTTTGTTTGGCATGTTACCGCTGTTATTGATGCCAGGTGCCGGGAGTGTTATTTATCGAGGATTGGCGGCAGTTATTGTTGGTGGAATGAGCGTCAGCACCTTGTTTACTCTTATTTTATTACCCGCCTTTTTACGCATGGGTGAAGCCAAAAAACAGCACTTAACGGATGAACAGGGCGAAGTTATGCCAGGCCAAAATAAAGTATTAAGTGTCAATTAATAAACATCTATTTCAGTCATTATTTTAGCAGCAACCGAACAACATTAAGGAAAATCAACATGAAAATATTTAAGCGAAACGCTTTAGTTTGGTCATTGGCAGGACTATTAGTATTGTCACCCCTGTTTGCATCAGCCAAAGAAAGTAAAGGCCAGCCAGTGGCCAAGGTCAGTATTTCCAGAGCATTACAGCAAAATATCGCTGAGCAAATCTGGTTACCGGGCACTGTCGTTAGCCGTCAAGACTCACGTATTGCCACAGAAGGGGCGGGGCGCATTCAGTGGATTGCTGATGTGGGCGAACAATATACCAAAGGTGAGGTATTGGTGCAGTTAAATGATCAGCTGTTACAGCTGACTCTGGATGATAACAACGCCAATATTGAACGCTTAAAAGCCCGGGTAGGACTGCTCGACAAACAACTTAGCCGCTTACAAAAGCTGGCACAAAATGCTTCAAGGGACGAACTGGATGAAAAAGAGTCGGCGTTATTAATGGCTCAACAAGCCTTATCACAAGCCAGAATTGGCAAAAGCCGCACTTTGGTGCAACTGGCTCAAGTGCAAATCAAAGCGCCATTTGACGGCACTGTGGTTGAACGGCTACAGCAGATTGGTGAATACAGCCATATCGGCTCTGCGGTATTACGTTTGGTGAACATGGATGATTTGGAGGTTCAGGTGCAGGCACCGTTGACCGCCGCCAAATTTGTCAAAATAGGCGAGCAGGTGGTGGTTAAAGATCGTGAACAGCAAGTGGCCACGGTAGTACGTACTTTGGTGCCGGTGGGCGACTTACGTTCACGCATGATGGAAATTCGGGTTGATCTGGGCCAAAAAATCTGGCCTGTAGGCAGTGCCGTACGAGTGGCTTTACCTAACAGCTACTTTCACGAAGCGGTTACTGTACATCGTGATGCGTTAATTTTAAGACAAGAAGACATGTATGTCTTTGTGGTTGATGAGCAAGACAACGCCAGACGAGTCAGCGTCACCACAGGCACGGGGTTTAACGATTTCATTGAAGTTAAAGGAGGTATCAACGCTAATGATACCGTGATCATCCGTGGTGCTGAGCGATTACAACCCGGACAAAAAGTCCGTTATGACAGTATTGTTCAGGTGGCTGGACTGCGTTAATCTCTACGGGTAAATTCCCCGTTTTTACGAAGTAAAAGGCGAGCCTAAGCGAGAGAGCTTGCTCCGAGGATTTTTATTACAAGCGCCACAGCACACTTTGCCTAACGCCTAGAGCACCGAATGGTTAGATGGTGAGCAGCCAGTGAGAACTGAAATGTTCTCAAAGAAGTTAAATTTACTGAGTTTTAGTCATTCTAAAGCAAGTAAATTTAACGCACTTTGAGGATATTTCAGACTCATCCG
>JBLHHD010000331.1:0-4360 GCA_047614605.1 Alteromonadaceae bacterium | reverse complement strand
CGCCAATGCCGTTGATCTAATCGCCCGCTGTTTTGTGATCTATTTCGCACATGAGGGTGCTCTATTTCGCACATGAGGGTGCTCTATTTAATTAATTGATATTGCGGTTGGATGTACGGAAGGTCGGTTTTAACCCTCATCAGCCTTGTTTGCCAGCAGGGCTGATGAGGGTATTTATAGCGGTATCCTAATGATTAAAACGCGTAAGCGGCTTTAAGGTAATAGAAACCGCCATTAAAACCAAACGGAGAGGTTTCGTAATATTTGCCACCCCAACTGTTATTGTCTGCGCCACTTTGTTCGAAAAATGACAGTTCGTCCGGGTATTCGTCAAACAAGTTTTGCGCACCAACACTCAAAGTGATGCTTTCGGTCAGATGATAACTGACTTCCAAGTCGACGGTGACGGTTGACCCCGCTTGTGTTTCGGTGCCAGGTTCGTCAGCAGTACCAACCCAGTCAACATGTACACCCTGAAATTCACCGTAGTAGTTGATACGGGTGAAAAGGCTGATGTCATCCCACTCTTGCGCCCAGGTGAAGGTCGCACGATGATTGGGTAAATCATTCTCCAGACGAGAGACTTTGGCTGCACCTGTGACGTCGGTGAAGCGATCAACTTCAGTTTCATTCCAGTTGTACGCCAAACTAAAAGTGGTGTTGCCCCTGAGTAACGAAGTCGAATAATTGGCAATAAAGTCAACCCCTTGAGTGGTGCTATCAAAATCGTTAGTGAAGAAACTGACCTGCTGAATTGAATTCACATTCGGCACGCCTGAGGCTTCCAATATTGCTCTGTCGTTGTCGTCCAGTTCCTTTTTGGCTGATTGCGATACCCGGTCGGTCACTTCGATGTTGTAATAATCGAGGGTAAAGAAAAACCCGTTGACCTCCCATACGGCACCAAGCGCATAACTATCTGATTCTTCTGGGGTCAATTCTGTCGCACCCAATTGCGCTGCTACCGGGTTGGTGGCAGGTAATAAGGCAGAATCCACCAGTTCACCCTCGCTTAAATTGGTTTGTACATTCGAGTAGTTGGCCTGACCGACTGTCGGCGCCCTAAAACCAGTACTCACTGAACCCCGTAGTGAAAAGTCATCAGTAACATGATATTGGGCTGTTACTTTGTAGTTGGTGGTGTCGCCAAATGAGCTGTAATCTTCATAACGGACTGCGTAACCCATCATGAAGTTTTCGGTGAACCGGGCTTCGACATCGACATAAAAAGCATAGTTTTGGCGAGAGAATTCACCCGCAGCAGAAGGTTTAAAACCAGGGAAACCGTTTGAGCCAATACCAAAGCCCTGACTGGTCAGGGGGCCAGCAGTAAATGCGTCTTCATCACCAGCGGTGACTTCGAACGTTTCCTGATGCCATTCATAACCACCGGCAATCACTAGCGGATCGCTGAGGTTACCCATTTCAATTTCTTTAACCAAATCCAGATTGACAGTTTTTTCTAGCTGAACGTGTTTACCCGGCGCAAAATCGCGAGGCGAATCCGGGCCTAAAGAACCATTGACGGTATTAAAAATCATATAAGTGGATTCGTTACGACCCACCGAGCCACTGATATCGTAAGAAAGCGAATCATCGTACTGCCCTTTGGTGCCAAAAGTGACGGCTGTATCGACGATGTTGCCCCCAAAGTTAGGGGTAAAGCCGCCAGGTAAAATTTCATTAAAGGCAAAGCAGTTTTGGCCAACAGCGGTATTTGGATCAGCAATCAAGCCGTAATCGGCTTGTTGCAGTACGTTGTCTGTGGTGATATTAACCGTCGGACATGTAACACCAGTATCGACGCCATCGAGATCGGCAACCAATAAAGTTTCACCGCCATCATTGGAATAAATGCCGCCACGCTTATGGGGATTTCGATAATAGAAACCACCACGAATATCACGTTCAGAGAAGTTGCCAAACAAGTAAGCTTCGCGATCATTGCCCAAGTCCAAACCAAAGTTGGCGAAAATGGTCAAGTCATCATCAACGTCCGGTGAACCCCAAATTTGTGCTAAATCTGAGACCGCGGTGTTACCCGCCCCAATCAGATTTTTGGCATCTTCGCGTTGTACACTGCGGCTGGTGGCGTCGGCGGTTTTATACTGAAAGCTTAAATTGGCAAAACCATCGGCGGTGAAAGGCATCCCTACGTTGCCAGAAACGTCGGTTGTATCACCGTCTCCTTCATAATAGCTGCCACGGCGCACGGTTAGCGAGCCGCCGTCAGCATCATCTTTTAAGACGAAGTTCATTACCCCGGCAATCGCATCTGAACCATATTGCGCTGCGGCACCATCGCGCAATACTTCAATTTGTTTTAATGCTGAGCTAGGAATAACCGAGATATCCGGTCCTTGTGCACCATCATTAATACCGCCACCCAATAAAGCGATGACTGAGGCGCGATGACGACGTTTACCATTGACCAAAATCAGCGTACTGTCTGAGGAAAGCCCGCGCAGGTTGGCGGGTTTGACCAGGCTAGCTGCATCAGAAATCGGATTGGTCTGAACATTAAACGACGGCACCGTTCCTTTGATCAATTCGAGCATGTCGGTGTTACCGGCTCTGCCAAGTTCGTCGGCTGAAATCAAATCAACCGGTACCGGAGAGTCTTCAATGGAGCGAGGTGCCCCGCGTGAGCCAACAACGGCAATGCGTTCTGCTTTAACGGCTTTTTTCTGGGTGTCTTCTTCTGCTGCTTGTAAAGGTGCGGTGCTTAATACTAGGCCGATGGCCAGTGCTATGGGTTTGAGATGAAAGGAGGTTTGTGTCTTGTTATCGATAATTTTACTGTACATAAGTAAGTTTACTCCCGATTTTATGTTTTATAATTTTATTGAGGTATTAAGATAGTAAAGAGCTAGCTTGAATGGGTCAATGGCAAATGGCGTACAATGATAATTTTTTTTCTTTGGTGGGTCCACTATTTAGTCAGATATGGCTTTTTGGCATTTTAATTAGTCCTAGAGCCCAAATAACGCAAAAAAGATCGTGAAATGAAAAAATGTATCCCCACACCGCGAGCAAGGCGTTTTACCATTGCATTAACGATTGTATTGAGCATGACAGCGTGCAGTTATACCCCAATGTCTACAATGGATAAGCTCAAGCAAACCCTGACTCAACCGGATACTACCGTAATGGTCATAGCGCACTGTGGCTGCTGGCGTTTGGCACCAGAAAATTCAATTCAGGCGATCCATCAGTGTATTGTTATGGGTGTCGATATAGTCTAAATTGATGTACGCCGCACCAAAAACCGGCAATTGGTGGTCATACATGATAGTTCGGTTGATCGAACAACCAATGGCACAGGATTAGTGGCTGAACTCACTTTGGCACAAATTAAGCGATTAAAATTAAAAGCCAATGATGATGGTGCAAACGCAGCGATCACAAAATATCAAATTCCGACATTAAGCCAGGCACTGACTACTGCGAAGGGAAAATTTTACTTAACCTTGTGCCAAAACAGCCGTGCGTGATCAAGCTTATTTTATCGCCCAAAGTCTGGGAATGAGTCAGCAAATACTGATAAAGATGCGCTTAAACCCATCAGGCCAGCCGCTCAAACAGTTCGCTTTTTATGGTCATAGCTATTTTATGCCGATAATAAAGGAAACTGACGGTCCCTTGGCGACCCAGACTGCTCACTTCGCTGACGATCCTCAGCTGGCTTATGAGGTTATTTATCAAACCGAATCCGGCTTAAAGTCGGCCTGTGAAATGGCCAGAGGCCAGCAGGCCCGCTGCTGGCTTAATACCCTGCGCGAAACCCTGAGCCCAGGACACAGTGATGATCGTAACATTCTCAACCCTGACCAGCACTGGGTTATGTCATTGACCAGCTCGGTGTTGATATGATCCAAACCGATCGCCCTCAATTATTGTTGAGCTATTTAAAAAAGACCAAACGCCGTTGATTGGGCAAAGAAAATCAAGGGTCAGTGCCAAACCGTTTAGGGAACGACTTGATATTGTCATTCTTTATTAGATTCAAAGAGTTAAGGTAATTAACCATATAACAGAATCAACCCTAACCCCGATTACTCTTGCTTTCGCTCAGGATAAACCTCATCATCACGATGCTCTAATCCTGAGCAATATAAAATGAGGAAGTTGGTAATGAAAAAGGTCTTATTTGGTTGGCTGAAGCGTGCAGGTGTTGCTGTTGCTATGATCGCCTCTATTATGGGTCCTATCAATACTGGGGAAGCCTATGTGGGCAGCAGTTCTCGGTCAACTTGAACCCCGCGTATTTAGTGGGCTGTAAGGGAGCCAAAAATAAACCTTTCGCGCAAAATAATTGAAATGTGAGATATAGATCACAAAAATTGTCGGCAATGGATCA
>JBLHHD010000330.1:0-4377 GCA_047614605.1 Alteromonadaceae bacterium | reverse complement strand
ATGCCCAGCCACCACATTTAATGAGAAACGGCCCGGTATAAACTGTGACAGGGTATTAAGTTGCTGAACAAAGTAGGTCGGCGATATCACCCCAGAACGACACGCAATGATAAATTTAATGGTTTGGGTCTGGGTCCCTACCGCCATGGCCAACAGGGTCGAATCCGGCTTGTTAAGACCAAAGTCCACCAGCAATGAATCAAACCCCAAACGCTCTGCCTGACGAGCAAAACTCACCTGACGGGTCAAATCCGTCTGGGCCGAATCTTGACTAACCGCCATAGATTGGCGAGTCCTGATTTTATTGTTGCCGCCCTGAGACAATCGCCAGTGGACCTTAAGTGGTTGATTGAGCGATTGATCAGGCATTGTTTTGCTCCAGTGTTATGCCAATCCCTGCGCCTTCATCCGAGCCCAGTGCCGTTATTAACGGCTCAATATACTGGTGAAGAATATTGGCCAGATCTAAAAAGTGGGTTTTATCCGGTCCTGCCGGTTTGCTGATCTCCATTTCACCAGCGAGGTTAACCACCTTTGATGCCGTCCAGGGGAACACCTCAATCAGCGCGTCACACTGTTCAACACTCATGCAATAAATTTTCTCGGCTTGGTGAAGCTGAGTCTCGCTAACCTGCCGGGCCTGATGTTGATCAATACTGATATCAAATTCTGCCAGCGCATGTCTGGCCGCATCGGGCATATCCCGGTTCTTGCCTACTTTGATTGCCGCACTGTCAGCATAAACATCACGGTCGTTCTCATCATCACTGAGGGCTTCAAAATGATTCTCCAGTACTTTATTGCAAATCGCTGCCGCCATCGGTGAGCGCATCCGATTACCATCACAAATAAACAGCCAGATCCGTTGCATCGGATTCTCAACCGAATGGTGATATTGGTGAATTTGCCGCGAATCAAAAATCGACATCAAAAATAACGCCGCACTGATCGACAAGGCACTGACCAGCTGCACCACGGAGATACTCTGACCGTCAAATAAAAATACCAAGACAAAAGAGGCAAACACCCCGGACAGTAAACTGGCACAACGGTTAACCGGAATAGAAAAAGTATTCTCACGACGATTAAGGTAAATCAAGCTGCCAAATATGCCGAGCACACCGTAGAACATGCCAATCAACAGCGCCACCCAAATCACCCCGGAAGACACCATGGTGGTAACATAAGCCGCCACACTGATCTGACTGGTGGTTAAATGAAACGCCAGGGTCGCCAGCGCAATCACCACCAGTGCCGCCATGGCAACCGTATTTTCTGCCACCAAAAACTGACGATTAAGTGCTTCCTGGGCGTCTTTGGCATAATGAGTCATCTGCCGTAAGCGAAAGAAATAACCGGTCAAATAACCCGCCAGATTCAGTAATACAATCCAGTCAAGCCGGTATTCATCGACCTGTGACAACGCAATACCCACCGCCACCAGACTTAACCCCAGTCCGGCCCACGAATACCAGTGTACTTCACGTTTGAAAAAACGGTCAACCAATGGTGACATCACCAGCACACCGCCGCGCATCAACAGCAAGGCAAAAACAATTGATACTCCGACAAAACTATAGGCCAGCGTTGTAGTTGCAATAATCACTGCAAACGCCAACCCGGAAAATATTGACCAGCGATTGATATGAAAAACCGACCCATTGTGGCGTGCTGAGCGGCGATTATTTTCACCCAGATAGCGATACCAACCCAGGCAATAGAGGATCACCGGCATGGTGATCACCGTACCCAGTAACACTATTGGGAGAAATGCCGCAGCCGCCAGGGTACCCTGACCACCACTAACCCCATAATCGAGCAGGTAATTTGACGACAGTGCCTTGATAAGCGCACTGTAAGGAATATAAAAAGCAAAATAACCAAAAGCCAGTAACCAAATACTGATGGCTACTGGTGCCGCACCCGATGGATTTTTCATCCGTTGTTATCCTTATTGTTTTAGGCGTTTTACGATGATCAAAAAATTATTCCCCCAGAAGTCAGGCCCAGGGTACCTTAAAAATAGAAGTATGCGTCTTTGGTGGTTTAACACCGTTACGGGTACCAACCAAGCGTTTAAGCTTTTAAGCTAGAAAAAGCATTATCGACCGCTTGCCCCAACGCCCTTCTGCCAATTGTCGCAAGGATGTTATCTGCATTATCATGTTGCACGTAAATAGTTAAATCACGGTAAATACGCTCCAGACGGCTCGGCTTGTTTAAGCTGCGAGCCCCACAGATTTTGATACACCTTTTCACCCCGTCCTCGGCCAGTTGCTCTGCCAGATATCTAAATTTGCTGGCGGCCTCTCGCGCGGCATCGGTTTGTCCATTATCCAGTTTATAAGCGACCTCATTTAACCACAGCTCCAAAGTGTCGATATTGAGCTTAATTTTGGCAATATGATGCTGTACATAAGGATCATTCTCACGGTGCTGTGAGGCAACCGTGGCCAATGCACATTCATAGGCCCCCTCCAAAGCGCCCAAAAAACTGACCGCATAATGAGGGGTAAAACGACTTTGCATATCACGGGTGAGAAATTCACCAATTTGACCGATACAATTGGCCTCGGGGATAAAAGTGTCGGTAAAATTGACTTTATAGGAAACCGTAGAACGCATCCCAATGGGATCCCACCAGTCGCCGTCAAAACTGACGCTCGGGTCTGCCAAATCACAGGCCAGCATCAGCAAATTATTTTCGCCATCGTCCACTTCCCGGGCACCACCGGGTCCAGCCAGACTAACCAGTAATATTGCCCAACTGGCTCCCGGAGCACTGGTGGCAAACACTTTGTTACCGTTGATCAGATAACCACCCTCCCGACGCTGCACTTGTGTGCCGATACTATATTTTTGCCCCGGCAATTTGGTCTGAGGTTCACCGCTCCAAGCCGCCCAGCGGTGTCCTTTGTTGATCACATCATAAAACCAGCGCTGTTTTTGGCTGTCACTGGCCAGTTTATCAATTAACATCAGGGCATTGTTATGACCTTCCCAGCAACGGGCAAATGACAAGTCGGCTTTGGCAATCGCCCGGGTCATTTGCCATAACGCATGGACATTGCCATACCCTGGGGCAAAACCCAAACCACCGAAGCGGGTATCCACCGGTGCCGCCAGTGCGCCAATATTAAACAGGTCGTTAAAGTTCTCTGCCGCAAAACAGGCATCTTTATCGTAGTCATGGGCTCTGGTTAAAAACACCTCCTGAGCCAGCGCTTGTAACGAGTGAAATACATCAGTATTGGTTGTTGGCAGCTGAGCAGTTCTTCTCAATGGTTCGGTCATATTAGTCACACTGTAAGTTGTTTTGCATAAAATTCACGGACGAAAACATGGTTAACCTTCCCTTTCGGCCCGTCCTTATGAATACGGTGAAACGCACTCACCACAATCAGCCCCTTGTTGGAATACGCAGTAAACAGGCTGGTTAAACCCTCAGAGCAACAGCGAGCAACAAATCCCAGCTCCTGCTCATCAAAATAATACGGCGTTAACTCAATCACTGGCCACTGGTGAGCCGGGCTTTGTGATGAGGGCGTGAGTTGAAAAGTCGTGGCCAATTGCTCAACTGATGTCCGTTCAACACGCAAGCTATTGACCCATTGACTTTGGGCATGAGTATTGCGCCACAATCCTGACAATGCGGCAAAATCATCCCTGATATGACAATTACTCTGGCTGTTATACCGCCTAAATTGCGCCTGATTGTTGACTGGTTCAAGCTGACGATAATAAAACTCTCGTGTCAGTTGCCCGGGTCCCCGGTTAACCCCGGTAGCCGGACGATAAGATTGCAGTACCAAAACGCCATTTTTTTCATTGGCGGCAATAACTAATTCAGTGCTGTTTTCAAACAAATAAAATCCCCCCGCCAGCTCACTACCGGGGGCTGAAATCGGTTGCATATTTAACGTTGTGGCACCGACGCAATCGGTCACAGCAGACACAATGGACAATCTCAACTGCTCATTGACAACCGCCAAAGACAATGTTGCAATAAAATCACTGTGTGCATTTACATTAACCCAATACCCTGCCAAATTGGAAACATCCACCGCACTGTTGTCTTGTGTTATCAAATGGTTTGGCATTATTATCAACCTGCTTTTTCAAGACACCGATGCGTTTTATGAATAACGCCACCAGCCTTTCTTTTGTCATTTAAGATACATTCGACGACCTTACCCGCAAGATCAGGCAAGGGTTGGCCGGTTAAACAGTAAAACTGGGATAGCAACTGACTTTGCAGCATCGCAAGACCGTCAATCACCTTTAATCCAGCCAACCTGGCCTGTACCAGTAAGCAATTTGGGTAGGGGTTATAAACGAAGTCGATGTATACGGTATTGGAATTTAAACGATGAGTGG
>JBLHHD010000329.1:0-4386 GCA_047614605.1 Alteromonadaceae bacterium | reverse complement strand
CAAAAGTGCTTTGCAAAGTCGCTTCGTCTACTTGCTTTTCCATCCAGCCAAATTCTATTAATTGATTCAATACCCAGCCGGCTTGTTCACGACTGTTACGAAAACGACTCTCTTTCGCCTGATCTTTAGCCCTGTCTAAATTATTAGTATCATCAGTATCGTCACCATCGGCCAAAATAGGTGCTCTGACTAAGGCTTCTTGAAATATTTCAATCACTGTGTCGCGCTGCAAAGCCTGACCGTAATCGGCACTGCTACTACTATAAAGGCGCTGATACAGCTCTTTTAGACATTCTAGTACCTGAGCGCGGTATTTGCTCGTTAAAGGACGGAAAAACTGCCCTCTTTCTTGATCAAAAAACATACAAATAATAATGCCAGTTAAATTCGAATCACATAGATTAATCAATGCAGAAGCCCAAGGCTAGTATTGCTTTAAAGTGATTGAAAATTTGTCAGCTAATATCTACATTTTTTTTGACGAACCTCCCTCTTTCTCTCGTAGTTAGCCAAAGCCTTTCGCATTTGTATTAAACCTTGATACTGAGTACGCTCTCTAAAAGCGATATTTTGCTGAACTCGAGCCTTTTCACAAGCCCGTTTTCTATTTTTGACTGCCGCTAATTGCTTCTTTCTTTTCTTATTGTCGTTAATTCGATCTTGCTTTTCTTTTGCCCGTACTTTTTCGCGTTTGATACGGTCTTTTTTGAGTTCTTTCGCGATATTGTTAAGATCTTTAAGGGCTTGAGATTGGGAAATTGTGGAGGACACACTTTTATCAGCTGAATGAGCGTAACCCGCTGAGTGATATTCTTCACTGGGACTATCAGAGAACTGAACACGTCCTTGAGAATCGACCCATTGATATATTTCAGCTATACACTGTGAGCTATAAAAAAAAGCCAAACAGGTGATTAATGGTAACCATTCACTCAATTTAAATGACATAGATCCCTCTGATTTTGCCGTTAAGGCGCTGAGTCACATCCGAGTGACTCTATTGGATAACAAGTTAACCATAGCCAATTCTCAGCATTGATCACTCGCACTTTCTTCGTATTTAGTTATTATGTGTGTTTTATTGCCACTATTTTCAGCCTGAATATCTAAGCTCCAGTAAGGTGGCATTTTGTGCGATGTTTTACTCTAAACGATCTTACTGATCACGCCATCATGGTGTACTTTGGATGATCAGAATAAGTATGGGCTTTATGATGACCACCATGAACAAACTCTTTATTATTGGTTTACCTAGAACCGGTACAACGAGCATTAGTATTGCGATGCTTGATTACAACTTCAAAGTTGCTCATACCGCTTATACTGAACAAGCCTTTAAACTAGCGGATGTGCTATCAGACTCCCCTTGTTTTTGTGATTATCAAAAACTAGATATTTTATTCCCTGGTTCAAAGTTTGTTTACTTGGACAGAGCCTTGGCAGACTGGATTCCCTCAATTCAAATGCTGCTAAAAAAAATGCAAACCAACCTTGAACCCAAAACAGGAATTTTTCATCCTGTACTGAAACGCAGTTTCAATGAAATTTTTAACTTATATATTAAAAAGAGTTTTGATAAAGATAATCCTACTGAAGAAGCGTGCTCTAAAAACCTGATTTTAAATGAAAAGGCTTTTGATGAAGAGTATTTAGCGGCTTGTTACCGTGCCCATAAAAATCAGGTACTGGAATATTTTTCTGATCGTGATGATTTATTGATCATAAATATAAATCATAAAGAAAGCTTAAATCGACTGCTAACTTTTTTAAACATTCCCCACAAAAAGGACTGTCAATTTCCTCATATTAATATTGGCAAACATGTGTCAGGTTGGCGGGAATATAAACATCCCAATAAAGTGAACGCTTTAAGTGCAGGTAAAAATCAAAGAAAGTTTTTCGATTATTGATTTAATTTATAATGTAGTGCTTAAAATAGTGCGATTTTTCATTACCATTTATCTACTTTTGGCTTTTTAAACTCAACAAAACGTAAAGAAAGCGTCATGGCTTGTTTACAAATATCCTACTGTTACAAAACATCCTTAGTGTATATTTTGTCCAACGTCATAAATATAGGCTTCGCTTATATTTAACGGTTAATTAATTAAAAATAATAACTCCAATAATCAAGATCACGTTTATATCAATAATTTTATGTTTGTAAGCAATGCTAAAACAGACACCAATTGATACAATACAATCCGAGGTTGAATTATGAATCGCTTTCTAACCCCCACCGCCCTTATTTTTACCAGTGTGCTGCTCACTGCCTGTGGAGGTGGCTCGTCCTCATCATCCACATTTGAAGATTCGCAAGATCCAATAACGGTCGTTGATGGTGATGGCGATACCGATGGTGATGGCACCGTCAATAGTCAAGACGCTTTCCCCTCAGACCCCAATGAAGACACCGATACCGACGGCGATGGCATCGGTAACAATGCCGACTCTGACGATGATAATGACGGGGTTAGCGACAGTGATGATGCTTTCCCAGAAAACAACAATGAAAACACAGATACTGACGGCGATGGTGTTGGCGATAACAGTGATACTTGCCCCGCTACAGATTCTTCTGAACCCAGCAACAACGTAGGTTGCAGCGCTGCTCAATTTGAACACGCCAGCTGTTCAGATAATTTTAATCTTGACGGTAACCGCAGCTATCAGGTCGTACTGCCTTTTACTGATGACAACGATTCTGTGCAGCGTATTAGCTTTCAAGTTTTAGAACCCACCAATTTCAATTGCACTAATATTGCCAACGGTGCACATCCTTTGATGTTGCATGGCCCTGGTTATGGTGGAGGTCGTTCATCATCAGGCTTCGAAAATTATCGCAACGATGGTTACACGGTTATTTCATTGGATCCCCGTGGTTTTGGCGACTCCAGCGGCTCAGTAAAAGTGATGGATGCCCAGTATGAAGGACGCTACTTTATTACTGTATTGGACTGGGTTGAGCAAAACCTAGATTATCTTGCATGGCGCAATGAGAGCACTCAAGATTTCATTAGTCGCCCCAGTAATGCCACCAGTGTGGCTGATGGTGACAATCTTGTGATTGGCTCACAAGGTGGCAGTTATGGCGGCGGCTATCAACTATTGTTGGTCGCTGTTGATGCTAAAAAACGTCTTGACGCGATTGCCCCTGATATCACTTGGCACGACGTGCGCGATGCACTTAACCCAGGCGATGCCATCAAAACGGTATGGAGTTCAGCACTTACGGCACTGGGCGCCGCTGGTGGCTATCAAAGTTTTCTCTCAGAGGACACTTTATCTTTAGGAAACAGCGCAGAAAGTAAAATATTGGACAATGGTCCTGATCCCTTTATACAAGAAACTCTTGCTCGCGGCCTAGCCACCAATGAATGGCCACGACAGTCGTTGGATTGGTTCCAATATCGCGGTGCCTTTGGTGCATGGTGTGAAGCTTCAGCTTTACCCACACTGCCTTATCCAAACTATGGTATCGATGCTGTGCCAATGATTGACGCCAATAATGCCTTCAACAACCCTGACAAGCAGGTTAATGGCGACATCGGTTACGGTGAATTTATTGTACAGCCAACAACCCCAACGCAGTACTTGGCAGGTCTTGATGTATTACTCACTCAAGGTATGACCGATACGTTATTCAACTTCAATCATGCTTGGTGGAATCGCCAATGCCTTAATGCAGCAGGCGCTGATGTATCGCTTTACACTCACAACAGTGGCCATGTTCTTCCTATTGCCCAATCACCAGACAAAATCATTGTCGATACTGGTAGCTGTGGCTTTTACTCAAGCGCTGAACAAAAAGCTTGGTTTGATGCCCGTCTTAACCCACTCAATGGCAGCGCATCTGAACTGCCTGCGAATACCGCTAAGGAGACTTGTTTTGCATTGGGCACAATCAACGACGATGGTGCTAGCGACACGGTTGAGTTAGCGGCCATGGATGTTCTTGCTCCGGGGGCAAATACTAATTTCACTGTCCGTCAAATCACACCCCAAACGCCTGTTCCAAACGGACCTGCGGGCTATTTAAACCTCAGCGGAAGCTTTCCTGTCATTGCATCCTTAGGTGTCGTACTGGCTGAAGATGGCGCAATTTTGGCGGGCATCCCTCACTTAACCGTCACTGTCAGTAGCCTTACTGGGATTAATGAGACAGTCCAGGATTGCAGTGCATCTGATGCGCCAATACCAGGCTGCGATAGCATTACTTTTGTAGGCATCGGTAAAAAGGTTGTTCAAAGTGGATCTGATAGCCCGAACTTCACCTTAATCGATGACCAAATACAGCCTATTCGTGGCTTAGGTGAACACAATATTGATCTGGTCGGTATTGCTGAGCGTTTGCAGCAAGGTGATGAGCTGGCGGTGCTGTTCTAT
>JBLHHD010000328.1:0-4395 GCA_047614605.1 Alteromonadaceae bacterium | reverse complement strand
CTCGCACCAGCTCAATAATGGTAATACTTAAAAACCGTACTGTTGTCTGTCAATGACGGCTATTCTGAGTAATTCGCCACCTTCGAAGTGTTGTTCACGTAGTTGGGCTATTTGCTCTTGGCGGTTTTTGTCGTTGCTAGCATTGTTGATCAGTACGCTGGCAAGTTGTTGATGATAGTCATCAATTTTATCGTGCCATTGCTGGCGTTTAACGGCTAGAATTGAAAATCGGTCTGCAGCTTCAATGCCGAAGGTTTGCTCTGCTACACGTTGTAAGTCAATGTCACTGGTTTTTATTTGCTGGCGAAAGTGGCGAAACTCATTTAAACGGTTAGCGGTTTGCTGCTGCTCACGCAACCATTGCGGGGTTTGTTGCTCTAGTTCGTTTAAAGCTTGTTTGCGTTGTTCTGGGGTTAACTCTGGGTTGCTGGCGATTAACTGCAAACCTTGCATATAGTGGTCATATTCATCTTGTCTGCCAAAAAAGGCTTCAATCACCTGGGCTGACAAAAATTGCTCGCGAGAGTCGGCGATTTGTTCCCTGACCTGCTTAATGCCATCGGGTGAGTTAATATCATGACTTGGGTTTTGTTTGGCCTGATTGGTGATTTGCGCTATATGATTACGGTATTGCAGATAACCTTCAAGAATATCAACCGATTCACTTAAAGCTGGTTGGTTTAGTTGCTCATCAAGCTGATGTTTAATTCGGGCGATGATGTGTTTAAGCGGTTCTTCGCCGGTGGCGGTGAGATAAAAGTCAAATAACTTTTGAATGTCCTGATTGATCACCAAATGACCCTGTTCATCCACCTGTAAAGTTTGTGGTGGTGGCGTGCCTCGTAATGAGCGAGGCATTCGCTGATAAAACTCAGGGGGAATTTCGTCTGTTGCTTGGTGTACCACCTGTTTGAGCGTAGCTTTAGCTATGCTTTGTTGGGCCGCTGGTAATTGAACCGGGGTTTGCACTGGTAATGGCAGCAGTGTTTGGCTAACAGGCAGCTCTGATTGCTCATTATTGGCTAATTGTAAATACAACCCGCTGACAACGGCAACAGTTGCAAGGCCCATCAGGTAATGGATTTTTTTCATTGGAGACTCCGTAAAAAGCAGGTAATACGCCAATCTGAGTTACCTCAGATTGGCCAGGGTTTATGCTAGCTTATAAACCTGCGTTTTTAAGACGGCGTACATGCTCACGGTAAAGCGGAACCGGATCCGTAGTGAATAAACCACCCAATCCAAAGATTTGATTCACTTCATCAATGTGGTTCATGGTGTAGTCATCACGAATCACTTGACCCATATGTGAAGAACAACGACCAACTAAGCCATCATTTTTTTCAAAACCAAAAGGGATGGCCGTGATAGCAAGCATCGCATCACCTACATCTAACGGGTTAGAGTTGATAATGGGTGAATAGGTACCTGTCCACGAATAGTACTGAACACCATTAACCTGATGCGCACCATCATTAACTGAATAATCATGAGCATATTCAGGCCAGTACCAGGCACCGACGTTAATTAGTGGCACACTGCGGCAGCTGCTACTGCGCAAGGCTTGTGGATATTTGGCATTAAACTTAGCGGCATCTGTTGAGTTTAAAGCTTCCATCGAACCCATAGCACTTTGTTCGAGTGAGGCGTCACCACCGAGGATCGCGATTAATGTACCAATGGCACCACCAATCGCATCAGTGACGTCTTCTAATGGAGTATCTTTAATAAAGTCAGCGGTGGCAGAGCCTAAATGCGGCGAACCGACTGAAGTTACCGAAGCCACTAAATCAGGACGTACAGCAGCGGCATAACGTGAATCAATACCACCTTGTGAGTGACCAATCAGGTTAAACTTTGTGGCACCAGTTGCCGCTTGTAAATCTTCAAGATACTCAACCAGCTGCTCACCACGAACTTCACTGGTATTAACTGCACTTAATTGCGGGGTGTATACCTTGTTTGCGCCAACACTTGCCAGGCTATTTTTTACACCATAGAAGTAATCGACAAGTATGGTATCAAAGCCAGCTAGGCCATGAACCAATACGACAGGGTTTTGGGTTTGTCCAGAAGTATCTTGGGCAATCGCCGGGGTTGCTACCATGGCACTGCCAAGGGTAAGCGCTGAAATTAGTACTGCAGTTTTAGTCTTGTTAAACATGTTTTATTATCCACATTATTATTTTTTGTATCGTGTAGATCCTTTTCACTAACTTTCCGATTTTACTGGTTGGACCAACTGGTCTGACGTCAATATAAACTACCCTTTTTTCAAGTGCAAGAAAAAAATAAATATAAATTTGCTGGGTAAATGAGCGCCAAGATGGGAAACTAGTCATCATTAGGTTGGTTTGACGTCATAAACTGACTGTTTTAGCCGGTTGAGGGGTAACGGGGACGCCTTTGATGAAGTGCCCCTCAGGCTATAGGTTTTGCTTCGAATCGTCTATAATCCCCTTCATGTTTAACGACAGTTTTCATTATAGTAACGGGATTCATCAAGATGGATAGTGAGCAGCAGTTATGTGATATCGGTTTTATTGGTTTGGGGGTGATGGGTAAGAATCTGACACTTAATTTGGCCGACAATGGTTATCGGGTCGCCGCATTTGATTTGGACCATAGCAAGGTTAAAACATTACTGTCACAAGATGACGAAGAGCGCGGAGATATTGCGCCTCGCATCGAAGGATGTAGTTCATTTACTGAGCTGTTATCCAAGCTAAAAGCCCCTCACCTTATTGTGTTATCCGTCCCTGCTGGTGTCACTGTTGATGATGTTTGCGATAAGCTGGTTGATGCGGGTATTAGGGCTGATGATATTGTTGTTGATACGGGCAACAGCCTGTGGACTGACACTATTCGCCGTGAAAAACACTATCAGGGCAAGCTCATATTTTTCAGTACTGCGGTTTCTGGTGGCGAAGTGGGCGCACGGTTTGGCCCGTCATTAATGCCCAGTGGCGATCGTTATGCCTGGACGCGTATTGAGCCAATTTGGCACGCTATAGCCGCTAAGGTAGACCCAAAAACAGGCAAGGCTTTGGAGCGAACTTCAATTAATCAGCCGTTGCCTAAAGGTGAGGCATGTGCTGATTTTATCGGCCCTGCCGGTGCTGGACATTATGTCAAAATGGTTCATAACGGCATTGAATATGCTGATATGCAGTTGATTTGTGAAGCTTATCAAATCATGCGCGAAACCTTAAGTATGACCCCGGTAGATATCGCTCGGGTGTTTCGTAAATGGAACGAAGGTGTGCTAAACAGCTATCTGATTGGTATTAGTATTGAAGTGCTGGAGCAGGATGATCCCGAGAGTGGTTTGCCACTGGTGGACGTGATCATGGATAAAGCCGGACAAAAAGGCACCGGATTATGGACTGCGGTCAGTTGTCTTGAAGTGGGCAGCCCGGCAACGACCATTGCTCATTCGGTTTTTGCTCGCTCGTTATCGGCAATGAAAGATGAGCGAGTACAGGCAGCAAAAATGCTTAAAGGCCCCACTGTTGCCAACCCGCTTGGTGATGATGCCAAGGTCGTTATTCAGCAGTTACATGATGCGCTGTATTGTTCAAAAATTTGTGCTTATGCGCAGGGTTTTCAACTGATGAAAATGAATTCGAAAGAGCAGGGCTGGTCACTGGATTTTGCCTCTATCGCCAAAGTCTGGCGGGCAGGTTGTATTATTCGTGCCGCGTTTTTACAGTCGATCACCCAAGCCTATCAGCGTGATGAAGACTTGCAAAACCTGTTGCTTGATTCTTATTTTAGCGATCAAATTGATCTTCACCAAAACAACTGGCGTCGTGCCATAGCTCATGCCACTTTGGCGGGTATTCCCTGTGGTGCCTTTAGCTCTGCACTGGCTTATTATGATTCGTATCGCAGCGAAAACCTGCCGGCTAATTTGTTGCAGGGCCAGCGAGATTATTTTGGTGCTCATACATTTGAACGGGTGGATAAAACGCCGGGTAAAAAATTCCATGTTCGCTGGAATGAGCCGGGCCGTCCTATCGTTGGGGTTTAGTGGGTAAGGTGTTTGCAAGGCATAAAGCCCTATTTGACCGCAACTTATTTAAGCAGCGATTAAATAGGGCTCTGTGCCTTTGCCCTGGAATTTGTCTTGACGTTTAAACGATCCCTTACCTTTTTTGGCTTTGACCACCTGCATTTTATAAACCTTTGATGTCACCAGTGCGGCCAAATAGTTGTCTTTGATACAACCTCTGCCTGTATCGACCGGGGTGTTATCGGTTTGCTTCTTACGACTCATACTTCAATCCTCATTTAATTGAACGGGTATTCTAGCAATTGCCGTGCAGGTTGGCACGGCAATTTTTAATCGTGCTGCTGTTTTTTAATATTAACCCTAGAGCGCCAGATGGTTAG
>JBLHHD010000327.1:0-4399 GCA_047614605.1 Alteromonadaceae bacterium | reverse complement strand
TACTTGACGCCAATTATGAAAAAGAGTTTGTATCAAGCTCTTGCCTTGAGGCAAAACAACTTTTGCATGAACTGCTGGTACATCAGGTCGAGTTGGAGATGCAGAACGAAGAACTGCGCAGCGCGCATGAGCAATTAGATGTTTCGCAGGCCCGCTACTTTGATTTATATGATTTGGCTCCGATAGGGTATGTAACGCTAGATGACCGGAGATTAATACAAGAGTGCAACCTGTTCGCCGCCAAAATGATGGGTGTGGATCGAAATATATTACTCAAAGCGCCTATCAGTCAAATACTACTAGATGAAGACCAGAACATTTTCTATGAAAATCTCAATAAAAGCGTTGAATTGGCTGTTCCACTGCATTTCGAAATGCGCTTGATGCGAGCTAATGGAGATGTTTTTTGGGGACTGTTGCAAGTGATTGCTATGAAGGCCAATGAATACTGGATAACTGTGACGGATGTTTCACAGAACAAGCAGGTAGAAGCTGAATTACAAGAAAGTCATAATAAGTTTATAAGTATTTTTGAACAAGCGGCCGTAGGGGTGGCGCGTTTAGCTTTGGATGGTTCCTGGTTAGAGGTCAACATAAAGCTGTGCGCTATTGTTGGATATTCACAACAAGTCCTCTTAGGGAAAGGTTTTCAAGACGTCATACACCCAGAAGACTTACAGAGGGTTCAAGCCGCGATTAATCAACTCCTCAATAATGAGATAAGAACCTATTCAAGAGAAAAACGCTATTATAATCAGGAGGGTAATATCGTTTGGGTCAATCTAACTATGAATCTTGTAAGAGACATCCATAATGAACCCGACTATTTTATTTCCATAATGGAAGATATCACCAGCCAGAAAAACGAAGTAGCCAAACAACTCAGCCTAACTAAATAAAGTTGACCCAACTCAGATCGATTAGATCATTGTTAATCTGAGTATCACAATGCCTGTGATGCTATGTCTGGCAACGGGCAAATATCAATTAGCACAAGTAACTGCACCTTAAGTCGATAGCTTACATATTTTCCAATTTTAATATGAAAAAATAACGGCTAATAATTTCTTATAGTCAGGGCTTTCCCTTTTGTTACAAGCCCGCTGGAAAAACGCATTGAAAAAGGCCTGAAGAAAGCTGAAAAGTCAGCCGCCCAACTCTCCAGGCAAGCATTTGGCTGTGAGCAGGATGCATTACGAACAGCCAAAGCATTTGAAAAAACATTGTCGTTCTGACAATACCGACAAAAAGTGTGACTATTCATGAAAACTAATTAAAGCGTATTCAAGCTGTAAATTGTAAATTGTAAATTGTAAATAAGTGATAAAAATGTATCACTGCTTATTTTATGTTAATAAAAAGGTAATAAAGCTGATGTTTATTTGATTATGTTGTTTGAATAGCATATTCCTGCTTAAATGAGTTACCTTTTAGCAACATGCTTGGCGGATTTTACAGCATGTGAGTAATCGTATTTATGTGTAGTTACCATCTTTAATACATTAAGGTTTTTTAAATTACTTAGTAACATTCTGCGAGTATCCAGATACGACGCAGTGATAGCCGAAACGGGCTAATTGTATTAATACTGTTGCCATCAGGTAACATTGATTCAAGGTGAAGATGTTGTGATTGAACTTGAAAATGTGAATAAACATTACCAACTCGGCAAGACCGATGTTGCCGCGCTCAAAGATATTAGTTTAACCATTGAGAAGGGCGAATTTCTCTCCATTTGGGGTCCATCTGGCAGCGGTAAAACCTCATTGCTTAATATCATTGGTTTGATTGATATGGCCACCACTGGCACCTACAAGCTAGACAATACCAGCATTAACGACCTTACCGATGAACAGCTCACCGAGCTGCGAGGCAATCAAATTGGTTTTGTATTTCAACACTTTAACCTTATTCCCGTGCTTTGTGCAGAAGAAAATGTTGCGTTGCCGCTGGAAATCACAGGCATGGATGGTAAAGAAGCCAAACGCAGGGCGCTTGCTTGCCTAGAGCGGGTGGGGTTGGCTGATTTTGCCCAATCACGGCCCGACAAGATGAGCGGCGGACAAAGACAACGGGTGGCCATTGCCCGGGCATTGGTGACCGAGCCGTTGCTGGTGGTTGCCGATGAGCCGACCGCCAATCTCGATTCTGAAACTGGCCAGGCGATCATCGATTTGATGCGCGAGTTGAATGTGAAAGATAATATCACCTTTGTTTTTTCAACCCATGATCCACAATTGCTAGAAAATGTTCACCGCCGCATTCGAGTCAAAGACGGTCAAATAGTTGATGATATCACACAGGAGTAATACCATGTATTTCAAGATTGCCTTGCGCAATATTTTCAAAAATGCTCGCCGTAGTTTTATCACCATTTCTGCCATTTCAGTGGGTTATATGGCGCTGGCATTGTTTGCTGGTTATATCGAAAGCACCAAATCAGCGCTGGCCGATCAGGCGATTATTGGTGAACGCCTAGGCCATTTAACGGTGATCAAAAAAGGTTACTTTGAAGAAGGCAAGCTCGATCCTCAACATTATGTTTTCAGTGTCGAAGAAATTGCCAAAATCAGGCAGTTGTTGGCAGCGGATCCGCGAATTGAGCTTGTTAGTCCAAGGCTGGATATTTCTGGGCTGGTGAGCAATGGCAATATTTCGACGATTTATTTTGCCGAAGGGGTATCGCCTAAAGACTTGGTTATCCTCAATGAAGATTATGATGTGCCCGGCACGCTAGATCTCAACAACAACGGTAAAGGCGCTTTTGCCTCACAGCTGGCAAAATTGTTGGCGCTCAAACAGGGCGATACAGCAGCGGTGATTGCCACTACCGCCGATGGCCTGATGAATGCGATGGATATTGAAATTGGTGATGTTTACAACACCGGCAGCTCAGGCACCAATGACAAATTTATTTTGTTGCCTTATGAATTTACCCAGCAGTTATATGATGTTGAAGGTGCGCACCGGCTGATTCTCAAGCTCAAGGATATTGGCGATATCGATGAAGTGCGTACCGCATTGGAGCAGCTATTCAGTGACAATAAAATGGGTCTGGAGCTTAAAAACTGGAATGAACTGTCGGCCTTTTACAACCAAGTTAAAAATATGCTTGAGGGCATGTTCAGCTTTTTGTTTATGCTGATCTTGGTGGTGGTTGGCATGAGTATTCTCAATACCATGAGCATGGCCGTGATGGAGCGGACCCGAGAAATCGGCACTTTGCGTGCTGTGGGTGTGCAACGCAAAGGCATCATCAAACTATTTCGTTACGAGGGACTTATTATCGCCGTGCTCGGTTGTTTGCTCGGTCTGGTGTTGACAGGGTTAAACACTGCGGCTGCGCATATGCTGGAAGTAACTTATGTGCCGCCAGGTTCTTCGGAGGCTGTGCCATTGACCTTCTTGCATCTGCCGGAAAATTTGATTTTTTATTTTGTTATTTTGGTGTCTATCGCGCTATTTGCTTCGGTCATGCCAGCCAAACGGGCGGCCAAAATGAACTTGGTTGATGCCTTAGGCTATGCGTAAACAGGAGCTGATGATGAGAAAATTATGGTTATTACCGCTAGTGGCCTGCGTCAGCTTCAGTAGCGTTGGTGCGCAGGATACTGGGACGAGCGCGGCCAAGCCGCCAGCCCTACAAACGGCTGACTCGCTGACGCCAGAACTGGCTCCAGCGCCCAGCGCAACAGATATTCTGATGAATGCAGAGCGTCTACGGGGTGCCGAGACTGATGGTTTGGTGATGACCGTCAAAATCGACGATGTGGGCACAAATACCCCAACTCAAGTGATGAAGGTATCCGCCAAAGGCGATAAAAGTCTGGTGGAGTTTATGCGGCCGAAAAAACAGCAGGGACGTAAGATCCTGATGGTTGGCAATAACATGTGGTTTGTGTCGCCCTCGGTGCGCAAACCAATCCCGATTTCGACGCGACAAAGGTTACTGGGGCAGGCATCTAACGGTGATATTGCCTCAACGGATTACGCCAGTGATTATGCGGTCAAACTGTTAAGACGTGACAACTTGCAAGAACGCAGTTGTTATGTACTAGAGCTGCTGGCCAACAGTAAAAAGGCCACTTATCAACGGATTGAATACTGGGTCGACAGTGACAATTTTGAAGCGCTGAGGGCTGATTATTTTGCGGTTTCTGGTAAGTTGTTTAAATCGGCAAAATTTGAATATAACAATCAGCTGATAGTCGACGACACGGCGCATAAATTTATCAGCAAGATCATTCTCAGCAATGCGATTTCAAACAACCAAACCACGATATCGTATTTTGAACCACAGACTCAATCCATCAGTGCGAGAACCTTCGACCTGAGACGGCTAACACGATAACTGACGGCACAAGTAAGAGGGGGGGGGGTAATGCAATGGCTATTGCAA